>NZ_BAAANS010000048.1:0-64323 GCF_039529925.1 Kitasatospora saccharophila
TCAAGATCCGCATGAACACCGAGAACTACGGTGACGTGCTGCCGATCCCCTCGGACCTCTCGATCGCCCAGTTCCCGAACTTCTTCTCCTCGCTGGGTGCTTCGGACGAGCTGTCGAAGACCTACCAGTGGACCGACTACGCGACGGTGGACGGCAAGGTCTACGGCCTCGCGAACTTCGGCACGGTGACCGGCTTCGTCTACAACAAGAAGGTCTGGGCGGACGCCGGCGTCACCGAGTGGCCCAAGACCCCGGAGGAGTTCGTTACCGACCTGAAGGCCATCAAGGCCAAGGGCCAGGCGACCCCGTACTACACCAACTACCACGACAGTTGGCCGCTGCGGCAGTGGACCGACGCGATCGGCGCGGCCAGCTGCAACGAGGGCGCCAAGGACGCGCTGGCCACCACCGCGACCCCCTGGACCAGCGGCAACGACATCTACACCATCGACAGCCTGGTGTACTCGATCGTCAACCAGAAGCTGTCCGAGGACGACCCGACCACCACCAACTGGGACCAGTCGAAGGTGATGCTGGGCACCGGCAAGGTCGGCACGATGTACCTGGGCTCCTGGGCGATCTCGCAGATGCAGGACGCCGCGACCAAGGCCGGCGCCAGCCCGGACGACATCGGCTACATGCCCTTCCCGTCCACCTCGGGCAAGGCATGCACCGTCCTGCAGCCGGACTACAAGTACGCGATCAACAAGCACTCCAAGAACCAGGAGGCCGCGCGAGCCTGGCTGGACTGGTACATCACCAAGTCCGGTGCGGCGCAGGCCGAACAGGGCATCTCCTCGGTCCGGGGCGCCGAGCTGCCGGCCGCGCTGAAGCCGTTCACCGACAACGGCGTGCAGATGATCGGGCAGAAGCAGGACAAGTCCGCCACCGTCAAGAAGATCGACAAGGGCGCGGAGATCAACCTGGACGCCCCGGACTACCGGCAGAAGCTCGTCGACATCGCCCGCGGCGCGGCCTCCGGCGACCAGGACGGCTACTTCGCCGAGCTGAACAAGAAGTGGTCCGAAGCCCAGAAGACCGTCAACGGCTGACCGCACCGGTCGAGTTGACCGAGCGGCACGGCCACTGCCCACCGCCCCGAGGAGCAGCGGCAGGGCCGTGCCGCCCACCAGGTGTCAGGACTTGAGAAGGAACGGAAGATGACTGCACTGCAGAGGGACCGGGGTGCCGGAAAGCCCCCCGCGCAGGCCGAGGCCGGCGAGGCCGCCCCGGCCGACCGGCGCCGAGCTCCCCGGCGCAAGGCTCTGCGCCGCCACTGGTGGTTCACCCCCTGGCTGTACCTGGTGGTGCCGCTGGTGTTCCTGGTGACGTTCACCTACCTGCCGATCGGCGACATGATCGGCTACAGCTTCACCGACTGGGACGGGATCAGCCCGGAGCGCAACAACGTCGGCCTGGAGAACTACACCGACCTGTTCACCCGGCCCGAGCTGTTCAAGGTGTTCCTGGTCTCCGGCGTCTACCTGATCGCCGCGGTGCTGCAGATCGCGCTGGCCCTGTACTTCGCCACCGTGCTGAGCTTCAACACCCGCTTCCGGAACCTGTTCAAGGGCATCCTGTTCTTCCCGTACCTGATCAACGGCGTCGCCATCGGGTTCGTCTTCCTGTTCTTCTTCCAGCCGCACGGCACCCTGGACTCGCTGCTGTCGATGATCGGCGTGCACGGCAAGCACCAGTGGCTCGGCGACCCGGACCTGGTCAACAAGTCGCTGGCCGGCGTGTCGGTCTGGCGCTACACCGGCCTGAACCTGGTGCTGTTCCTGGGCGCCATCCAGTCCATCCCGCCGCACCTGTACGAGGCCGCCGCGCTGGACGGCGCCAACCGCTGGCAGCAGTTCCGGCACATCATCGCGCCCAGCATCAAGCCGGTGATCAGCCTCAGCGCGATCCTCGCGGTCTCCGGCTCGCTCGCCGTCTTCGAGATCCCGTACATCATGACCGGCGGTTCCAACGGCTCGCAGACCTTCGTCATCCAGAGCATCAACATGGCGTTCAAGTTCGACAAGTTCGGGCTCGCCTCGGCCAGCGCCGTCGTGCTGATCATCCTGATCCTGATCGTCACCTGGATCCAGCGCCGCCTGGTGCCGGAGGAGAGGGTGGAACTGTCGTGACCACCAACGCCGTTACGAACAACCGTCGCCGCTTCCACGCCCGTTCCGCCGCCGCGTCCGGCGCCAAGTACCTCTCCCTGGTCCTGGCCAGCGCCGTGGTGCTGGTCCCGCTGCTGGTGATCCTGTTCACCTCGCTGAAGACCCGCAAGGAGGCGCTGGGCACCGGGCCGCTCGACCTGCCCTCGAACTGGTTCAACTTCGAGAACTTCAAGATCGCCTTCACCCAGGGCCACATGATGCCGGCGTTCCTGAACACCGGGATCATCCTGCTGGTGTCCGTCACCGGCACCGTGGTGATCGGCTCGATGACCGCCTACGCGATCGACCGCTTCGAATTCCGCTTCAAGGGCCTCGTGATGGGCGCCTTCCTGCTCGCCAGCCTCGTCCCCTCGGTCACCACCCAGGTCGCCACCTTCCAGATCGTCAACGAGCTCGGCGCGTTCAACACCCGCTGGGCGCCGATCCTGCTCTACCTGGGCACCGACATCATCTCGATCTACATCTTCCTGCAGTTCATCCGCTCCATCCCGGTCTCCCTCGACGAGGCGGCCCGGCTGGACGGCGCGAACTCGTTCACCATCTACTGGCGCATCATCCTGCCGATGCTCAAGCCGGCCATCGCCACCGTGGTGATCGTCAAGGGCGTCACGGTCTACAACGACTTCTTCATCCCGTTCCTGTACATGCCCTCCACCGACCTGGGCACCATCTCCACCTCGCTGTTCCGCTTCCAGGGCCCGTTCGGCGTCAACTGGGAGATCATCTCGGCCGGCGCCATCCTGGTCATCCTCCCCACCCTGATCGTCTTCCTCGCCCTGCAGCGCCTCATCTACGCCGGCTTCGCGGCCGGCTCCACCAAGTGAGCCGCCGCACCGGGGGGAACGGGCGGCGGCACCGCACCTGCGCCGCGGTGCCGCCGCACGGGGGAGGCGCGGGGCGCGCGTACGGGGAGGCGGCACGGCGGGGACGGGAGGTGGCGCGGTGAGCGGACGCATCACCATCCGGGAGGTCGCCGCCCTCGCCGGGGTCTCCGCCGGGGCCGTCTCGCTGGCCCTGAACGACCGGCCCGGGGTCTCCACCGCCACCCGGGAACGGATCCGGGCCGCCGCCGAACAACTCGGCTGGGTGCCCAGCCAGGCCGCCCGCAGCCTGGCCCGGCTCGCCCCCGGCAGCGACACCATCGGGCTGGTCGTCACCCGCCCGGCCCGCCAACTCGGCCTGGAACCCTTCTACATGGAGTTCATCTCCGGGATCCAGAGCGTGCTGGAGGAACGCTCGGCCACCCTGCTGCTGCGCCTGGTCCGCGACCGGGAACAGGAGATCGCCGTGCACCGCACCTGGTGGCGCACCCGCCGGGTCAGCGGCTCCGTCCTGGTCGACCTCACCGAGGCCGACCCGCGGATCCCCGCCCTCGCCGCCCTCGGCATGCCGACCGTCGCGGCCGGCCACCCCGGCCTGGCCGGCGGCGAACTGGCCGCGGTGTGGACCGACGACTCGGCCGCCGTCGAGGACGCCGTCCGCTACCTCGCGATGCTCGGCCACCGCCGGATCGCCCGGGTCGGCGGCGCCCCCGACCTCGGCCACACCGCGATCCGCACCAGGGCGCTGGCCGCCGTCGCCGAACAGCTCGGACTGGAGCCGCCGCGCAGCGTCCCCACCGACTTCTCCGGCCAGGCCGGCGCCCGCGCCACCCGGATGCTGCTCGCCTCCGCCAACCGCCCCACCGCGATCATCTACGACAACGACATCATGGCCGTCGCGGGCATCTCGGTCGCCGTCGAGTTCGGCCTGCACGTCCCCGCCGACCTGTCCCTGATCGCCTGGGACGACTCCCAGCTGTGCCGGCTCACCCACCCCGCGCTGTCCGCGATGAGCCACGACGTGCACGGGTACGGCGCGCTGGTCGCCCGCACCCTGTTCGACGTCATCGAGCACCGCGGCACGCCCGCCGGGCCGGCACCCACCCCCGTGCTCGTCCCGCGCGGCAGCAGCGCCCCGCCCGCCACCCACTGACCGCAGCCCGCCCCGCCCGCAGACTCCCGGCCCGTCCCCGACTCCTTTTGAGGGTAAGGAAGTTCGGGGCCGGGCCGGGGCACCACCCACCCGGAGCACCTCGATGACCGCCGACCTGCTCGCCACCACGATCCGCCACTACGCCTGGGGCTCCACCACCGCCCTCGCCCAGCTGGCCGGCCGCCCGCCCGGCGGCGAACCCGAGGCCGAAATCTGGATGGGCGCCCACCCCGGAGCCCCCTCCCGGATCGACCGCGGCCGCGGCCCCGAACCGCTCGACACCGTCATCGCCCGCGACCCCGCCGCCGAACTCGGCCCCCGGGTCGCCGACCGCTTCGGGCCCCGACTGCCCTTCCTGCTCAAGCTGCTGGCCGCCGAACACGCCCTCTCCGTCCAGGTCCACCCGACCACCGCCCAGGCCGAAGCCGGGTACGCCGCCGAGGACGCCGCCGGACTCCCGCTCGACGACCCCCGGCGGATCTACCGCGACCGCAGCCACAAACCCGAACTCATGTGCGCCCTCAGCGAGTTCGACGCCCTCTGCGGCTTCCGCGACCCGCGCGCCAGCGCCGCGCTCTGGCAGCGCCTCGACCTCCCCGTCCTGGCCCCCTGGATCGACACCCTGCGCACCGCCCCCGCCGAGACCGCCCTGCGCACCGTGCTGACCGCCGCCCTCGCCGACGACCGCGCCCGCGGCGAGCAGGCCGCCGCCGAACTCCCGTCCTCACTACGGAAGTTGGCCGAGAGCGACGACCCGGACGCGGCGACCTGGGCCGCCTACCTGGACGCCGCCCGGGACTACCCCGGCGACCCCGGCATCCTGGCCGCCCTGCTGCTCAACCACGTCCGGCTCGGCGCCGGTCAGGCCCTCTACCTCGACGCCCGCGTCCCGCACGCCTACCTGCGCGGACTCGGCGTCGAGATCATGGCCAACTCCGACAACGTGCTGCGCTGCGGACTCACCCCCAAACACGTCGACACCGCCGCCCTCGCCGAGGTCGTCGACTTCCGCCCCACCGCCCCGTACCGCGCCCCCGCCGTCCCGGTCGGCCCCGGCGAACTCGAATTCCTCACCCCCGCCGCCGAGTTCACCCTCTCCCGGATCGAACTCGGCGACCCCGCCCCCGTCGTGATCGACGACGACGGCCCGCAACTGCTGCTCTGCGTCCGCGGCACCGTCCGCCTCCACGACGGACCCACCCTCGGACCCACCCTCGGACCCGGCGAGTGCGCGTACGTCCCCGCCGCGGGCGAACCACTGCGACTGGCCGGGGACGCGACGGTCTTCCGGGCGAAGGTGCCGCGCGGGCGGTGAACTCGGCGCGGACGGGCAGAAGCAGTACTGTCCGTTCCGCAGTTCCCCTCCGACCGTTCGACCGTTCGCCCCCGACCCTCCGCCCGCCGCTCGAACCGCCCGCCGCCTGGTGACCGTCAACCCGGGCGGCGGGCACCGCACGTCCCGCCACACCCGAGGAGCCCGCATGCCGCCCGCCGCCACCGCCACCACCGTCCTGTTCCAGGGCGACAGCATCACCGACGCCGGACGCGACCGCACCCGCCCCGACCACCTCGTCCACGGCTACGCCGCGATGGTCGCCGCCGCCCTCCCCGGCACCCCCACCGTCCTCAACCGCGGCATCGCCGGAGACCGGATCACCGACCTGCGCGCCCGCTGGGACGAGGACACCCTCGCCCACCGCCCGCAACTCCTCTCCCTGCTCATCGGCGTCAACGACACCTGGCGCCGCTACGACAGCGGCCGACCCAGCCCCGCCGACGCCTGGGAACACGAGTACCGCGCCCTGCTCGCCCGCCTGCACACCCACTGCGCGCCCCGGCTCGTCCTGATCGAACCCTTCCTCGTCCCCGTCACCCCCGCCCAGTGGACCTGGCGCGAGGACCTCGACCCGCGCATCCACGCCGTCCGCCGCCTCGCCGCCGAGCACGACGCCCTCCTGCTCGCCGCCGACGGCCTGCTCAACCAGGCCGCCCGCACCGCCGGCGACCCCACCCTGATCGCCGGCGACGGCGTCCACCCCACCCCCCTCGGCCACCGCCTGCTCGCCGACGCCTGGCTCGACCTGGTCACCGACGGGGCCTGACACCCCCGGCCGGCCGCCGCCGGCCCCGGGCCGGGCCGTCCGGCTTCCGGTGCGTGGTCGGCGGCCGGAAGCGGACGGGGAGGGGCGGGCGTGTCGGGCGGGGTGGTGCGCGCACTATTCTCCCTGACATGACCAGCAGCCCCACCAGTAGCCTCCGCGGTGCCCGCCCGACCATGAAGGACGTCGCGGCCGCCGCCGGGGTCGGGCTGAAGACGGTCTCCCGGGTGGTGAACGGCGAGAGCGGCGTCACCCCCGAGATGGCCGCCCGGGTGCAGGCCGCGATCGAGGCGCTCGGCTTCCGGCGCAACGACAGCGCCCGGCTGCTGCGCACCGGCCGCACCGCCAGCGTCGCCCTGCTGCTGGAGGACATCAGCGACCCGTTCTCCTCCGCGCTCTCCCGCGCCGTCGAACAGGTCGCCGCCGCCGAGGGCTGCCTGCTGTTCACCGGCTCCAGCGGCGAACAGCCGCACCGCGAGAAGGAGTTGGCCCTCGCCTTCTGCGCCCGCCGGGTCGACGGGCTGATCGTCGTCCCGGCCGGCCACGACCACGGCTACCTGCTGCCCGAGGTCGAGTCCGGCACCCCCGTGGTCTTCCTGGACCGCCCCGGCAGCATCGCCGCCGACGCCGTCCTCAGCGACAACGCCGGCGGCGCGAAGGCCGGCACCGCCCACCTGATCGCCCACGGCCACCGCCGGATCGGCTTCATCGGCGACCTCCCCACCATCCACACCGCCGCCGAGCGGGCCCGCGGCTACCGCGAGGCGATGGCCGAGGCCGGACTGCCCGTCGACGAGAAGTGGATCGACTGCGGCCCCACCGACCGGGCCCGGGTCGCCGCCGCCGTCCACCGCCTCACCACCGGCCCCGACGCCGTCACCGCCCTGTTCACCGCCAACAACCGGGTCACCCTCGCCGCCCTGCACCACCTCCCCGCCACGGCCCGCCCCGCCCTGGTCGGCTTCGACGACCTCGAACTCGCCGACCTGCTCACCCCCGCCCTCACCGTCGTCGCCCAGGACCCGGTCGCCCTCGGCGCGCTCGCCGCCCGCCGGCTCTTCGACCGCCTGGCGGGAGAAGCCTCGCCCCCGGCGCGGCTGGAGATCCCGACGCTGCTCATCCCGCGCGGCTCGGGCGAGACGCCGCCCGGCGAGGGGTGAGAGCGCGGCAGGGATGCCGGGCGGGGGCCGGGGTCGGGGTCGGGGTGCCCCCGCGGGGTCAGTCCCGGTAGACCAGGTCCAGCCAGTAGCGCTGGTCCTCGTCGAGGAGGCGCGGCGGCAGGCCGGCGATCCAGGAGGCGATCTCGGGGCCGACCGGGAGTTCGCGGTAGAAGCCGAGGTGCAGGTCGGGGAGGCGGTCGTAGTACAGCCAGTCGGCGATGGTGCGGGTGAGGTGGTGTTCGGCGGTCGGGGTGCCGGTCCCCGCCCAGGCGGTGAGCCAGGGGGCGGCGGTGCCGGTGGCGACGGCCAGGGTCTCCAGGACCTCGGCCGCGTTCGCGCGGGGGTCGGCGAGGGTGGCGGGCCACCAGGCGTCCAGGACGTCCCGGACGAGACCGGCGTGCTGCCAGGAGGTCCAGTCGGCGGCGACCAGCCGGGCGGCGATCAGGGGGCCGTCGATGGCCAGCGTGCCGGTGGTCAACTGCCGTAGCACGCGCGGCGCGAGACGGCGGTAGAGGGTGGGGAAGTCCACCCAGTGGTCGGGGTTCTTCGCGGCCACCGAGTGCAGCAGCCGGTCCGGGAGCAGGTCGGGCGGGCCGGAGAGGAGGATGAGTTCCTCCGGGGTGTAGCAGTGCCCGCAGCCGTCGACCGCCGGTCCGGGGCGGGCGGTGCGGCCGAGGGCGTCCAGGGCGTGGTGCAGGCGCTGCTGTGCGGTCGTCATGCGGTCCCCGCTGGGTACTCCGCCGGGTCCCTCCGGCGAAGATCGCGACGTTACCAGGAGCCGATGTGCCGTTCGGCGGCGGGGACCTGACAGGATGGGGGCCCGCAGGTGGCGGGTGGGTGAGGGACGGGGTGAGCGGCAGGATGCAGCGCCGGGTGACGATCCGGGACGTGGCGGCGCGGGCCGGGGTGTCCGCGGGGGCGGTCTCGCTGGCCCTCAACGACCGGCCGGGGGTCTCCGACGCGACCCGGCGGCGGATCGTCGAGGCGGCCCGCGAGCTCGGCTGGTCACCGAACCTGGCGGCCCGCTCGCTCGCCCAGGGCGACCGGGTGCACACCGTCGGCATGGCGCTGACCCGGGGCGGGCCCGGGCTGGACCAGGTGCAGATGGCGCTGATCGGCGGCATCGAGCAGGTGCTCGCCGAGCGGCCGTGCGCGCTGCTGCTGCACAGCGTCCCGGACCGGGACGCGGAGATCGCGCTGTACCGGCAGTGGTGGCAGTCCGGGCGGGTGAACGGTTCGGTGCTGGTCGGGGTGGTCGCCGACGACCCCCGGCTGGAGCCGGTGCACAGGCTCGGGATGCCGGCCGTCGCGGTCAGCCAGCCCGCGCTGTCCGGCCCGTTCCCGGCGGTGTGGACGGACGACGCGGCAGCGATCGCCGAGGCCGTCCGCTACCTGGCCCTGCTCGGGCACCGCCGGATCGCCCACGTCACCGGCCCCGAGGCGCTCGGCCGCACGCTGCTGCGCGGGGACGCGTTCGCCGCGACCGCCGCCGAACTCCCGGCCGTCACGGCCCGCAGCCTGCCCACCGACCTGTCCGCGCAGGCCGGGGCCCGGGCCACCCGGACCCTGCTGACGGCCGCCGAGCGGCCCACCGCGATCGTCTACGACAACGACATCATGGCGGTCGCCGCCGTCGCCGTCGCCGAGGAGCTCGGCCTGCGCGTCCCGCAGGACGTCTCGCTGGTCGCCTGGGACGACTCCGACCTGTGCCGGATCACCCGCCCGCAGCTCTCCGCGCTCAGCCACGACCCGTTCGCGGTCGGCGAGGAGGTGGCCCGCTGCCTGCTGGAACTCATCGACGAGGGCCGCGCCCCGTCCCGTCCGGCCGGCACCCCGGTGCTCGTCCCGCGCGGCAGCACCGGCCCCGCCGCGCCCTGAACCGGCCGCCCGCCGGGCATACTTGGCTGACGATCGACGGCGGGCACGGGACGGTGGCAGGGTGAGACTGGCTGAAGCGCTCGCGCAGCGCGCGGCCGCGGCGCGGCAGGTGGAGCAGTTGCGGACGCGGATCGTCGGCAGCGCCCGCTACCAGGAGGGCGAGGAGCCCGCCGAGGACGCGGCGGAGGTGCTGGCCCGGGCCGGGGAGGTGCTGGACGAGCTGGAGGCGCTGATCCGCCGGATCAACCGGACCAACTCGACCGTGCGGGTCGAGGGCGGCGGCACGCTCACCGACGCGCTCGCCCGACGGGACGTGCTGCGGCTGCGCCACTCGGTGATCACCTCGGCCGCCGACGCCGCCTCCGGGCGCGGCCAGGCCGGCACGGTCCGCCAGCTGCGCTCCGAGCTGCGGATCCTCTCCGCCCTGCCGGTGGCCGAACTGCGCTCCCGGGCCGACGAGTTGGCCAAGGAGATCCGCGAGGTGGACACCCTGATCCAGCGCACCAACTGGGAGGTCGACCTGATCGAGGACTGAGGCCGCGGGCCTTCGGTCCCCACGAGCAGGGTGTGGGAGAGCAGGTAGTCGTCGCGGAGGCGTGCACGGACCGCGGCCGGCGGATTCCGGTCACTGGCGCGTGAAGGGCAACGCCGGGGTTCGATTCCCCAACGAACAGTGCAGCTCAGCACCGCGCACAGGTGACGGCGCACGGCGCACACCTCACCACCGCGTGCAGATCCGCGACGACGAGGGCGGGAACGGGGCGCCCCACACCCGGCCGCGAGGGTCGTGCCGTCGTCCGACGGTGCGGCCCTCGCGGCGTTCCGCACCCGGACGCCGTGCCGGGGTTCAGGTGCGCAGCAGGGCGAGGGCCAGGGTGCGGGCCCGGTAGTCGTCGCGGCCGCCGCCGGTGTGGCCGAGCAGGGCGGGGAGGCCCTCGGGGAGCAGGCGGCGCGGGGCGAAGGCCAGGCCGCGCAGGAACGGGCGGGCCTCCGCCGGGAGCCGGGGGAGGGCGGCGAGCAGCGGCAGGGCGCGCAACACGGCTCTGGCCGGGTCGAGTTCGGCGATCAGGTCGGCGGCGGGCAGGCCGGGGGAGCCGGTGATCCGGCGGTGGGCCCCGGCGGCGGCGATCCGGTGTTCGGGGCGGCGGTCGGCGAGCAGCGGGGTGATCAGGGGCAGCAGCGGTGCGGCGGCCGGCCCCAGCGGCTCCAACTCGGCGAGTGCGGTGAGGGGTCGCGGGCCGGTCAGGAGTTCCGGGAAGACCCGCAGGGCCGGCGCCGGGTCCCCGGTCAGCCGGTAGTGGGCGGCGGTGGCCGCCGCGCGCAGCGTTCCGTCCTCGGCGGTGGCCGACCCGCTCAGCAGGGCGGCGAGTTCGGGGGTGGCGGTGGCGGTGCGGCCGAGTGCCCGGGCGGCCCGGGCGGCGGCCCGGCCCGCGCGCAGGCAGGCGGTCAGCTCGGGGGTGCCGCCGCCGACCGCGCCGAGTGCGTCGACGAGCGTCCGGCTGGTGAACTCGTCCGGTTCGGAGGCGAGTTGCCGGGCGATCAGGACGCGCAGCCGGGGGCGGGCGGCGGCGGGCAGCAGGCGGGCCGCCTCGGCGAGCAGGTCGGCGTCGGGGCGGCCGGGCAGCAGGTCGAGGGCGCGCGGGTCGCGGGCCCGGACCAGGGCGAGCAGGGCGAGCGGGTCCCGGTCCAGGTGGGCGTGCAGGGCGTCCAGCAGGGCGGCGGGCGGGGTGCGCAGGTGCTCGATCCAGTGGGCGGCGGTGCGCAGCCGGGGGGCCGGGTCGTCGCGGTGGTGGGGGAGCGCGGCCAGCACCAGGTCGAGCACTTCGGCCTCGCGGTCCCGCCAGCCCTCCACCACCCGCTCGGCCAGCCGGCTGCCGTGGCCGCCCTCGTCCCCGGCGGTGATCCAGCGGCCCGCGACGGCGAGCGCCGCGTCCGGGTCGCGCCGCAGCAGCCGGGTGAGGCGCTCCGCCGGTTCCCCGGTGACCGGCCACAGCGGGCCGGGCCCGCCGGAGGGCCCGTCGGCGGCGAACACCTCGACCGCCCCGGCCGGGTACGGCGGGCCGTGCCGGTCGGCGGCCAGTACCGCCGAGACCTGCCGGATCTCGGCGAACGGACTCTCCAGGAAGGCGAGTCGCACTCCGAAGCGGTCGAGGGCGAGCAGCGCGTCGGCCCGGACGGCCGGTGCGGCGTCCGTCTCGAAGACCCCGGTCAGCAGCTCGACCAGCCCGGCCCGCCGGGCCGCGGGCAGCACGTCCGCGACCGAGGCCAGCAGGCGCAGCGTGAGCTGCCGGGTCTCCTGGTCGGGGTCCGCCAGGCACGGCAGCAGGTCGGGCAGCACCCGGCACAGCTCGGCGCAGACCGCCGCCGTCGCCCCACCCGCCCGGCACGGCGCCCCGACCTCCTCCGGTTCGTGCTCCGCCATCAGGAACAGCAGCGCCACCGCCTGCTGCCGGGCCTCCCGGAGCGGCGCGTGCCGGACCACGTGCGCCAGGAACGGGACGGCGGCCGCCGAGGCCGAGTACACGCTGCCCTGGTGGTAGACGGCGCTGACCAGCTCGTACTCGGCCTCGTCGACGGCCGCCGGATCCTCCCCGTACAGCGCCGCCAGCAGCCCCGGCACGTCCTCGGCCGACCCGTACGCGTGCTCCAGCGCGGCCCAGTCGACCTGGCCCAGCTCCTCGGGTGACCTCATCCGCTGCACGACTCCTCGACCGGTCCGGGTACGGACGGGACCCTACCGCCGGTGCCCGACAGGCCCCGGTTCCGGCGGGCCGGTCTCAGCGGGCGGGCGGGGCGGCCGTGGAGCCGCGCGGAGTGAGCTGGGGGGCCTGGTCCTCGTAGCCGGTGACGGGGCGGCCGGCGATCAGGTCGAGCAGGGTGCGGGCGGCGTGCGCGCCGTAGGCGTGGATGTCGCGGCTGAGCGCGGTCAGCGGCGGGCGGACGACCTGGGCGAGGGGGGAGTCGTCCCAGGCGACCAGGGAGAGGTCCCGGGGGACGGAGAGGCCGAGTTCCTGGGCGACGGAGAGGCCCGCGACGGCGGTGATGTCGTTGTCGTAGAGGATCGCGGTGGGGCGGGTGGGGGAGAGCAGCAGGCGGCGGGTGGCGCGGGCGCCCTCCTCGCCGGTGTAGTCGGTGTGGACGGTGGGCAGCGCGTCCAGGCCGAGGTCGGCGCAGGCCGCGGTGAACGCCTCGTCGCGGATGGCGGTGTGCACCAGGCCGGTCAGGCCGGCGATCCGGCCGACCCGGCGGTGGCCGAGCGCCGCCAGGTACTCCAGGGTCTCGCGGACGGCGGCGGCGTCGTCGGACCAGACGGGGGTGAGCCGGCCGGAGCCGGAGGGGTGGCCGATGACGACGGTGGGCAGGCCCATCTCCTCCAGGGCGGGCACCCGGGCGTCGTCGCGGCGCAGGTCGACCAGGATCGCGCCGTCGATGTGCCGCTCGCCCCACCAGCGGCGGTACGCCTCCAGGCCGCGCTCGTGGTCGGAGACGACCTGGAGGGCGAGCGAGTAGGAGGCGTCGGAGAGCACCTTCTCGATGCCGCCGATCAGCTCCATGAAGAACGGTTCGGTGCCGAGCATCCGGGCGGGCCGGCAGAGCGCGAGGCCGACGGCGGCGGCCTTGGCGCCGCTCAGGGCGCGGGCGGCGCTGTTGCGGACGAAGCCGAGCTCCTCGGCGACGGCGGCGATCTTGGCGCGGGTGGCGTCCGAGACGCCTGGTTGACCGTTCAAGGCGTTGGAGACGGAGACCTTGGACACGCCCACGATCTTGGCGATGTCGGCGATGGTCGGCCGCTTCGCCGGCGGGCTCTGCTGCTGGGACACCTGCTCCACGGAACCTTTCAGGACTGCTCGTCGGCCGCCCGTCGTTCCTGCCGGTGCCGGACGCGGGCCTGTTGTGCCCTCTCAAGCTACTACGCGCCTCCCGCCCGTTGTAGCCCGGCACCCCGGCGGGGAGCGGCTTGGCAACAAACGGTTAACCACCCGTTGACAACGATGTCGGCCCGCCCGTACGGTCTTCACGCCTTAATCGGTTAACCAACCGATCGGGCAGGCCGCTGGACGCCTGCCCCGCGCAAGAGGAGCACTTCCCCGCAAGACCCGGTGCGGACGGCACGCCCCAACGAACGTCGCCGTCCGCACCGCGGCCCCGAGCCGCCGTGATTGGGACACCCGGCGGCCGGGGCACCTCCCACCCGCACCCCCACCCCCCACCCGGGACGAAAGGCACTCGCGTGAACCCGAGACTCCAGCACCACCGCCCCCGCACCTCCGCCAAGCGCCTGGCGCCGATGGCCCTGCTGCTCGCCGCCTCGGTCGCCGCGGCCGGCCTGACCCTCGGCCGGGCCGACACCGCGCAGGCCGCCGGGGCGGACTCGTTCGCCACCCGCTGCGGCACGCACTTCTGTCTGGACGGCAAGGAGTACTACTTCGCGGGCACCAACACCTACGACATGTTCACCTACGGCGGCAGCTACGGCGACACCGAGACCCAGTTCATGGACAAGGCCCGGATCGACGCCCAGTTCGCCAACCTGCAGGCCGACAAGGTCGACGTGGTCCGGCTGTGGATGTTCAGCCACGAGAACTGGCACGGCTTCGAGAAGACCAAGGGCGTCTACGACGAGCAGGAGTTCGCCCAGTTCGACTACATCATCCAGTCCGCCAAGGCCCACGGCATCCGCCTCGTCCCGGTGTTCGAGAACTACTGGGAGGCGTACGGCGGCATCGACACCCGCCTGCAGTGGGAGGGCCTCTCCGGCGGCCAGCCCGGCCGGGCCGCGTTCTTCGACAAGACCCGCTGCCCCGGCTGCTTCACCTCGTACAAGAACTACGTCTCGTACGCGCTGAACCGGGTCAACCACTACAGCGGCGTCAAGTACAAGGACGACCCGACCATCTTCGCCTGGGACCTGATGAACGAGCCCCGGTACGAGGGCCAGTCCGCGGCCGAGAACGTCAACGGGACGACGCTGCGCGCCTGGGTGGACGAGATGGGCGCGTTCGTGAAGGGCATCGACTCCAAGCACCTGCTGGGCGTCGGGCTGGAGGGCCACGGCAGCAACTACGGCTTCGGCGGGGACGAGGGCAACCCCTTCGTCCACGTGCAGCAGTCGCCGTACCTCGACTACACCTCCGCGCACCCGTACCCGACCGAGTCCTGGGCGAACCTGAGCATCGACCAGACCAAGACGCTGATCCGCTCCTGGATCGCCGACTCGCACGACAAGGTCGGAAAGCCGTTCTTCATGGGCGAGTTCAACGTGCACAACGTGGACCGCTCGGCCTGGTGGGGCCAGCTCTACCCCGACTTCGAGGCGGCCGGCGGCGACGGCAGCGCGTTCTGGTGGTACGCGGACCACAACGTGGACGGCAAGTTCGGCGTGCTGGCCGGGGCGCCCGAACTCTCGGTGTTCCGCGCCCACTCGGACCGGATGCGCGCCAAGTCCGGCCTGACCACCGGTACTTCCAGCCCCACGCCGAGCGCCAGTGTTTCCGCGTCCGCCAGCGCCAGCGCCAGCGCCAGTGCCAGCGCGTCCGCGAGCGCGTCGGCGTCGGTGTCGGCGAGCACGTCCGCCTCCGCCTCCGCTTCGGCGAGCGCCAGCACCCCGCCGTCCGCCGGGAGTTGCTCGGTGCACTACGGGCTGTCGGACTGGGGCAGCACCTTCAACGGCGACGTGACGGTGAAGAACACCGGCGGCGCGCCGGTCAACGGCTGGCAGGTGGCGTTCTCGTTCCCCGGTGACCAGAAGGTCACCAACATGTGGAACGCGGTGCCGGTGCAGACCGGCAAGCGGGTGGTGGCGAGCAACCCGTCCGGCTACAACACGGTGATCGCGGCCGGCGGAAGCGTCAACTTCGGCTTCAGCGGCACCTCCAGCGTGGGCACCAACGGAACCCCGGCAACCTTCACGCTCAACGGCCAGGTCTGCGGCACCTACTGACGGTGAATCAATCACCCCCGGCCGTCCGGCAGTTGCCACGGCGGCGGCTGCCGGACGGCCGGGGGTCGAGCACGAGTACGAGCACGAGGAAGCGATGCGCAGAGGATGGACCGCCGTGGGCACGGCGACCGCACTGGCCCTGGCCCTGGGTGGGTGCACCGACGGCGGTCCCGCCCCGCTCAAGGGGGTGGTGGCGGAGGCCGACCGGTCGAAGGTGAGCGGGTCGATCACCGTGCTGACCAACCGGGTGGACCAGGTGAACGGCGGGCTGCTGAAGAAGTACGCGGCCGAGTTCAACAAGCTCTACCCGAAGGTGCGGGTGAACTTCGAGGGCCTGGTGGACTACGAGGGCGAGGTCGGCAAGCGGCTGGCCGAGGGCAACTACGGGGACGTGCTGCTGATCCCGGACAGCCTGGACGCGGGCCGGTTCCCCACCTACTTCAGCTCGTTGGGGAACTCGCGCGAGCTGTCCGACACCTTCGACTACATCGACTACGGCACCGTCGACGAGCACGTGTACGGCATCGCCAACATCGGCATCGCCTCCGGGCTGGTCTACAACAAGGCGGTGTGGGCGAAGGCCGGGATCACCGAGTGGCCGGCCACCCCGGACCGGTTCATCGCCGACCTGAAGGCGGTCAAGGAGAAGACCCAGGCCATCCCGTACTACACCAACTACCACGACGGCTGGCCGCTGCGGCAGTGGTCGGACGCGATCGGCGTGCCCAGCTGCGACAACACCGCGCGGGACAGGCTGGCCGCCACCGCGGCCCCCTGGACGCCCGGCGCGGACCTGTACGAGATCGACAGCCTGCTGTACCGGGCCGTCCACGAGAAGCTCACCGAGTCCGAGCCGCAGGCCACCGACTGGGAGCGGTCCAAGCAGCTGCTCGGCACCGGCCGGGTCGCCACCATGGAGCTGGGCTCCTGGGCGGTCTCGCAGATGCGCGAGGCGGCGACCGAGGCGGGGGCGAACCCGGACGACATCGGGTTCATGCCGCTGCCGGTGCAGCACGACGGGCACTTCTGCACCGTCGTGCAGCCGGACTACAAGTACGCGGTGAACGTGCACTCGCCCCACCAGGACGCCGCGAAGGCGTGGTTGGAGTGGTACATCACCCGCTCCGGCAGCGCCGCCGACGACGAGTCGATCTCCTCGGTGCGCGGGGCGAAGCTGCCCGCCTCGCTGCAGCCGCTGGACGACCGGGCGGTGCGGATGATCCCGCAGACCCGGGAGCAGCTGGCGAAGGTCGACGCGATCGACAGGGCGGCGGGCATCGGCCTGGACGCGCCCGACTACCGGCGCAAGCTGGTGGACCTGGCGACCGGCGCCGCCCCCGGCGACCTGGACTCCTACTTCGCCGACCTCAACCGGCGCTGGGGGAGGGCGCAGAAGGCCGCGGGCTGAGCGCCCCGGAGCGCCACCACCACTAGTGAACCGGTAAAGCTGCCATGCCGCCCCACCCGTCCGTGACGGGTGGGGCGGCAGTGTGCTTCCGGGCTTCCGTGCAGTTGGCGCCGGAGAGAACGATCACTGAAACCCATCAAGGTATTCACGTAACCGGTTTATAGACAGGGCCGCTCCGGCGGGTTACGGTTCTGCTCGCGCCGCAAACCCGACCACCGGTCCGGCCGAACGACCAAGGAGCCGCACGCATGAAGGACACCACCCCGCTCGACCAGGGCTGGAGCCTGCACCACGAAGGGGACCGGCTGCCCGCGACCGTCCCGGGCTGCGTCCACACCGACCTGCTGGACGCCGGGCTGATCCCCGACCCGTTCCTGGACGCCAACGAGCTGGAGGTGGCCTGGGTCGGCCGCCGCGACTGGACCTACACGCTGGAACTGCCCGCCCACGGCAGCCGCCACGAGCGCACCGACCTGGTCTTCGACGGCCTCGACACCGCCGCCACCGTCACCCTCGGCGGCCGCGAGCTCGGCTCCACCCGCAACATGCACCGCCGCTACCGCTTCGACGCCACCGGCCTGGCCGGCGAGCTGGAGGTCGCGTTCACCAGCGCCTACACCGAGGCCGAGCGGGTCCGCGGCCTGGTCGGCGACCGGCCCAACGTCTACCCCGAGCCGTTCCAGTACATCCGCAAGATGGCCAGCAGCTTCGGCTGGGACTGGGGCCCCACCCTGCCCGGCGCGGGCATCTGGAAGCCCGCCCGGCTGGAGCACTGGTCCACCGCCCGGATCGCCGAGGTCCGCCCGCTGGTCACCGTCGACGGCGGCACCGGCCGGGTCGAGCTGCACGTCACCGTCGAGCGCACCGCGAGCGGCACCGGCCGCCCGCTCACCGTCCGCGCCTCGGTGGCCGGCGCCCTCGCCGAGACCGTCCTCGACGGCGACAGCGCCGTCCTCACCCTCGAAGCCGCCGACGTGGCCCTGTGGTGGCCCCGCGGCTACGGCGAACAGCCCCGCTACGACCTCGGCCTCACCCTCGCCGACGGCGACGACCCGCTCGACACCTGGCAGCGCCGGATCGGCTTCCGCACCGTCGAACTGCGCACCGCCCCCGACGCCACCGGCACCCCCTTCACCCTGGTCGTCAACGGCGAGCCGCTGTTCGTCCGCGGCGCCAACTGGATCCCCGACGACACCCTGATCACCCGGGTCACCCCCGCCCGCTACCGGCACCGCCTCCAGCAGGCCGCCGACGCCAACATCGACCTGATCCGGGTCTGGGGCGGCGGCATCTACGAGCAGGAGGGCTTCTACGAGACCTGCGACGAACTCGGCCTGCTGGTCTGGCAGGACTTCCTGTTCGCCTGCTCCGCCTACCCCGAGGAGCAGCCGCTGCGCGGCGAGATCGAGGCCGAGGCCCGCGACAACGTAGTCCGCCTGATGCCGCACCCCTCGCTGGTGCTGTGGAACGGCAACAACGAGAACCTCTGGGGCTTCCGCGACTGGGGCTGGGAGGAGGAGCTGACGGGCGACTCCTGGGGCGAGGGCTACTACCTCGGCCTGCTGCCCCGGATCGTCGCCGAACTCGACCCCACCCGCCCCTACTCGGCCGGCAGCCCCTGGTCCGGCAGCTGGGACCACCACCCCAACGACGTCGACCACGGCACCCACCACTCCTGGGAGGTGTGGAACCGGCAGGACTTCGCCGAGTACCGGGCCAGCGTCCCGCGCTTCGTCTCCGAGTTCGGCTGGCAGGCCCCGCCCGCGTACGCCACCCTGCGCCGCGCCCTGCCGACCGAGGAACTCGCCGCCGACTCGCCCGGCATGCTGCACCACCAGAAGGCCGAGGACGGCAACGGCAAGCTCGACCGCGGCGTCGCCCGGCACTTCGAACTGCCCACCGGCGCGGACGACTTCGACCGCTGGCACTACCTCACCCAGCTGATCCAGGCCCGCGCCATCGCCACCGGCATCGAGCACTGGCGCTCGCACTGGCCGCACTGCGCCGGCACCATCGTCTGGCAGATCAACGACTGCTGGCCGGTCTCCTCCTGGGCCGCGGTCGACGGCGACGGCCGGCTCAAGCCGCTCCACCACGAACTGCGCCGCCTGTACGCCGACCGGCTGCTCACCCTGCAGCCCGCCGACCGCGACGGCGCCCCCCGGATCGCCCTGGTCAACCAGTCCGCCGAGCCCTGGACCACCGCGCTGCGCCTGCGCCGCCTGGACGCCGACGGCAACGTGATCGCCGAGACCACCGCCGAGCTCACCGCCGACGCCCGCGCCGTCCACCGGCTGCCCGTCCCCGAGGGCCTGCTGCCCACCGACGGCTCCGGCAAGGAGTACCTGGTCGCCGACGCGGACGGCCTGCGCGCCGTGCACTTCCCCGTCCCCGACAAGGCGTTCGCCTACCCGGCCCCGGAGTTCGAGCTGGCCGTCGAGGAGGCCGGGGACGGCGCCCTCGACGTGGTCGTCACCGCCCGCACCCTGGTCCGCGACCTGCTGCTGCAGGCCGACCGGATCGACCCGGCGGCCGCCGCCGACCGCGGCCTGACCACCCTGCTGCCCGGCGAGCGCACCACCATCCGGGTGCACGGCGTCACCGGCACGCCGACCGCCGAGCAGGTCCGGGCGGCCGTCTTCTGCGTCGAACCGTCCTGAACGGCCCTGCGGTAGCGGCACGTTGAGAACCACGCCCGGGGCCGGGCCCGCCCACCGGCGGGCCCGGCCCCGGGCGCGTACGGGCCCGGTCCGGGTGCGCGCCGAGCACGGACGTGCCTTGAATGGTTGCGGTGCCGCCGTCCCGCCGCCCGGCCGTACGGACGCACCGCGACCACCCTTCCCCGCCGGGCCCGGCCGACCGCCGCCGCCCGGCCCCGGAACGGAGACACCCATGCCCCACTGCACCACCCGCGACGGCGTCGAGATCTTCTACAAGGACTGGGGGAGCGGCCGCCCGGTCGTCTTCATCCACGGCTGGCCGCTGAACGGCGACGCCTGGCAGGACCAGCTGAAGGCCGTCGCCGACGCCGGATTCCGCGGCATCGCCCACGACCGGCGCGGCCACGGCCGCTCCACCCCGGTGTTCGACGGCTACGACTTCGACACCTTCGCCGACGACCTGAACGACCTGCTCACCAGCCTCGACCTGCGCGACGTCACGCTCGTCGCGCACTCGATGGGCGGCGGCGAGCTGGCCCGCTACATCGGCCGGCACGGCACCTCCCGGATCAAGTCCGCGGTGCTGCTCTCCGCCATCCCGCCGCTGATGCTGCAGGGCCCGGACAACCCCGAGGGCGTCCCGCAGGAGGTCTTCGACGGCATCAAGGCCGGGATCCTCAAGGAGCGCTCGCAGTTCTGGAAGGACACCTCGGTCGGCTTCTTCTCCGCCAACCGGCCCGGCAACAAGGTCACCGAGGGCAACAAGGACGCCTTCTGGTACATGGCCATGGCCGAGACCATCGAGGGCGGCGTCGCCTGCGTGGACGCGTTCGCGCACACCGACTTCCACGAGGACCTGAAGAAGTTCGACGTCCCGCTGCTGGTCGTGCACGGCGACGACGACCAGGTCGTCCCGATCGACGCCACCGGCCGCAAGACCGCCGCGCTCGTCCCCGGCGCCCAGCTCAAGGTCTACGAGGGCGGCTCGCACGGCATCGCGCTGGTGCCCGGCGACAAGGAGAAGTTCAACCAGGACCTGATCGAGTTCCTCAAGTCCTGACGACCCCACCGGCGGTGCTGACAGGATCGGACGCATGACGACCATCAGCACCGCCGACGCCCGGCAGGCCGCCCGGGACGCGATGGAGGGCCTGGCCCTCGGGGACGCCTTCGGGCAGCGCTGGTTCGGCCCGGCCCGGGTGCCCGCCGAGGCGGTCGAGCGGATCCGGGCCCGGCGCACCCCCGAGGAGCCGCGCTGGCACTGGACCGACGACACCGCGATGGCCCTGTGCGTGTACCGGGCGCTGCTCGACCAGGACGGGATCAACCGCACCCGGCTGGCCGCGATGTTCGGCGCCACCTACCTGGCCGACCCGGCCCGCCGCTACGGCTACGGGATGACCAAGCTGCTGCCCGTCCTCGCCGAGCACCCGGAGCGCTGGCAGGCCGAGGCCCGGGCGCTGTTCGACGGGCAGGGCAGCCTCGGCAACGGCGCCGCGATGCGGGTCGCCCCGCTCGGCGCCTGGTTCGCGGCGGACCTGGACGAGGTCGCCGAGCAGGCCGAGTACTCCGCCGAGGTCACCCACACCCACCCCGAGGGCGTCGCCGGAGCGGTGGCCGTCGCGGTGGCCGCCGCGCTGGCGGCCCGGGGGCGGACCCCGGACGGCGCCCCGTACGGGGAGTCGCTGCTGCGCGAGGTCGCCGACCTCACCCCCGCCGGGGCGGTCCGGACGGGCCTCCGGGCCGCCGCCGAACTGCCCCGGGAGACGGACCCGGGCCGGGCCGCCGAACTGCTCGGCAACGGGCGGCTGATCAGCGCCGCCGACACCGTCCCGTTCGCGCTCTGGTCGGCCGCCCACCACCTGGAGGACCTGGCCGAGGGGCTGTGGACCGCCGCCGAGGGCCTCGGCGACGTCGACACCACCTGCGCGATCACCGGCGGCGTGATCGCCGCCGGCAGCGGGACGGCCGGGGTCCCGGCGGCCTGGCGGGAGCGGCGCGAGGCGCTGCCGGAGTGGGTGGCGCTGCCGGAGCGGCCGGAGCGGCCGGCGGGGTCGGAGGGATCGGCGGGGTCGGCGGGGGAGTAGCGGGCCTCACCCGGCGGGGGCGTCCTGCGGGGTTCCGGCCGGGGCGTCCGTCGGTGCTCCGGCCGGTGCTCCGGCCGGGGCGTCCAGCAGGGCGAGTTCGGCGGCGGTCAGGCGCAGTGCCCCGGCGTCCAGGTTCTCGGCCAGGTGGGCCGGGTCCGTGGTGCCGGGGATGGCCAGCACGTGCGGGCCGCGGTGCAGCGTCCAGGCGAGCCGGACCTGGGCGGGGGTGGCGCCGTGCGCGGCGGCGACGGCGTGCACCCGGGCGTCCCGCTCGGGGCCGGGCGCGGCCTCCCGGGCCGGGCCGGAGACGGCGAAGAACGGGACGAAGGCGATGCCGAGCTCGCGGCACAGCTCCAGCAGGCCGTTCTCGTCGGCGAGGCGGCGGTCCAGGCCGTAGGAGTTCTGCACGCACACCACGGGCGCGATCGCCCGGGCCTGGTGGAGGTGCTCGGGGCGGGCGTTGGACAGGCCCAGGTGCCGGATCAGTCCGGCCCGGCGGAGTTCGGCGAGGGCGCCGAAGTGCTCGGTGACGTCCGCCACGTCCGGCCCGTTGCGGCGCAGGTTGACCAGGTCGAGGTGGTCGGTGCCGAGCTGGCGCAGGTTCTCCTCCACCTGGGCGCGCAGCTGCTCGGGCCGGGCCATGGTGTACCAGGCGCCGTCGGGGGTGCGGCCGGGCCCGACCTTGGTGGCGACGGTGACGTGCCGGCCGTTCCGGTCGGCCAGCGCCCGGCCGATCAGTTCGTTGGCGGAGCGCAGCGGCGAGAAGTAGAACGAGGCGGTGTCGACGTGGTCGACGCCGTGCTCGAACGCGGTGCGCAGCAGCCGGAGGGCGGCCGCGCGGTCGAGCGGGGCGCGGTCGGAGCTGCCGTGCATGCCGTTGCCGGTCAGGCGCATCGCGCCGTACCCGAGCCGGTTGACGGTCAGGTCGCCGAGCTGCCAGGTGCCGGCCGCCGAGGCGGGTGCGGTCATGGTGTTCTCCCCCTGTGGTGGATCAGCCGGTGGGCCCGCTGGTGAGCTCGGTGGTGGGCCCGCTGTCGGTGCGTCAGGGGACGGAGTATGGGTGTGCGGAGGGGGGTCCGAACAGGGCCGCGGACCTTGAGCGATCTCACATCCGGAACGGGAACGAACCACCCGGCGCGCCGCGTTGGACCCGGTGTGCGGCAGGCGCCCGGGGCGGCGGTCGGCACCGGGGGAGAAGGCGCTCGGCAGGGCGGTCGGGAGCGGCTAGGCTGACCCGGCTGGTCCTTTACCGAAATTTTCCTGTGTGCCGTGCGACGTGTCGACGGCCTTGTCCTGCCCAGACGGAGGTACTCCGCCTTGCACGTCGACCAATGGATCAACGACGTCTCACCGACCCTGGTGTACGTCATCATCGGTCTGATCATCGGACTGGAGAGCCTGGGCATCCCGCTGCCCGGCGAGATCGCCCTGGTCACCGCCGCACTGCTGGCCGCCAAGGGCACCGTCAGTCCGTGGGGCGTGGCGCTCTGCGCGATCGCCGGCGCGATCATCGGCGACTCGATCGGCTACGCGATCGGGCACAAGGGCGGCAGGCCGCTGTTCGAGAAGCTCGGCCGGAAGTTCCCCAAGCACTTCGGGCCCGACCACCTGGCCACCGCCGAACGGCAGTTCCAGCGCTGGGGCATGTGGGCCGTCTTCTTCGGCCGCTTCGTCGCCCTGCTGCGGATCTTCGCGGGCCCGCTGGCCGGCACCCTGCGGATGCCGTACTGGAAGTTCCTGATCGCCAACGTGCTGGGCGGCGTGGTCTGGGCGGGCGGCACCACGCTGCTGGTCTACCAGGTCGGCAAGGTCGCCGAGAAGTACCTCCAGGGCGCCTCGTACATCGGGCTCGGCGCGGCCGTGCTGTTCGGCGCCGGGTCGGCGCTGTTCCTCAAGCGGAAGGCCAAGAAGTCCCGGGCCGCGCACCCGGAGCAGTCCGGCGGCAAGAGCGGCGAACCGCTCGCCGAGACCTTCGCGGAGACCGTCGACTGACCCCGCGCCGCCGCCCGCCCGGGGCCGCCGCGACCCCGACCGGGTCACGGCGGCCCCGGCGTGTCCGGGGGCGCTGGCGGGTAGGTTCGGCAGATCCGAAGTGATCGCGGAGTGGGGAGAACCATGCAGAACGACCCGCAGCTGTGGAGCGCGGTGGACGAGTACGCCGAGGCGCTGCTGATCGGCCCGGACCCGGACCTGGAGGCCGCGACGGAGGCCGCCGACGCGGCCGGGCTGCCGCCGATCGCGGTGGCCGCCAACCAGGGCAAGCTGCTGCACCTGCTGGCCCGGATCCGGGGCGCCCGGCGGATCCTGGAGATCGGCACGCTGGCCGGCTACAGCACCATCTGGCTGGCCCGCGCGCTGCCCGACGGCGGCACCCTGACCACCCTGGAGATCGACCCGGCGCACGCCGCCGTCGCCACCGCCAACCTGGAGCGGGCCGGCCTCGCCGACCGCGTCGAGGTCCGCCTCGGCCCGGCCCGGGACACCCTGGCGCAGCTGGTCGAGCAGGGCGGCGAACCGTACGACTTCTTCTTCGTCGACGCCGACAAGGCCAACATCCCGCACTACGTCGAGGCCGCCCTCGCCCTGGCGAGCCCCGGCGCGGTGATCGTGGTCGACAACGTGGTGCGCGCGGGCCGGCTCGCCGACACCGACAGCACCGACCCGGCCGTGCTCGGCGTGCGGCGGATGCACGAGCTGATCGCGGCCGAGAAGCGGCTGGACGCCACCACCGTGCAGACCGTCGGCAGCCGCGGCCACGACGGGTTCACCCTGATCAGGGTCCTGGAGGGGTAGGCCCGGGCGGGCCGCGCCGGGGGCCCCGGGCTCCCGGCGGCCGGCGCCGAGGTGGAAGACTGGGCGGCATGCGCATCGGACTCCTCGGCACCGGCCCCTGGGCGGGCTTCGTGCACGCCCCCGCCCTGGCCGCCCACCCCGACGTCACCTTCGCCGGCCTCTGGGGGCGCCGCCCCGAGGCCGCCGCCGAACTCGCCGCCGTGCACGGCGTCCCCACCTACCCGACGGTGGACGCCCTGCTCGCCGACGTGGACGCGGTCGCCATCGCCCTCCCGCCGGACGTCCAGGCCGAGTACGCGGCCCGGGCCGCCCAGGCTGGCAAGCACCTGCTGCTGGACAAGCCGGTCGCCGCGACCGTCGACGCCGCCCGCGCCGTCGAGGACGCGGTGGCCGCCTCCGGCGTCGCCTCGGTGGTCTTCTTCACCACCCGCTTCGGCCCCACCCAGGAAGCCTGGATCACCGAACAGGCCGCCGCAGGCGGCTGGTTCACCGCCCACTGCCACTGGATCGGCTCGGTCTTCACCACCGACAGCCCGTTCGCCGCCTCCCCCTGGCGCCAGCAGAAGGGCGCGCTGTGGGACGTCGGCCCGCACGCCCTGTCCGTGCTGCTGCCCGTCCTCGGCGACGTCGAGCAGCTCACCGCCGCCCCCGGCCCCGGCGACACCACCCACCTGGTGCTGCGCCACCGCGGCGACGCCTCCAGCACCGTCACGCTCAGCCTGACCGCCCCGCCCGCCGCCTCCGCGAACGGCGCCGCCGTCGAACTGCGCGGCACGGCCGGCGTCACCGCGCTGCCCGACCGCGACACCGAGGCCACCGACGCCTTCGGGCACGCCGTGGACGCCCTGCTCGCCGCCGCGCGGAGCGGCACCCCGCACGCCTGCGACGTCCGCTTCGGCCGCCGGGTGGTCGAGGTGCTGGCCGCCGCCGAGGAGCAGCTGCTGCGCGGCGGCAAGTAGCCGGCTCAGAGGTTGGCGGGCCGCCGGTCGGCCGGGCGGCGCGGCGGGATCGGCGTCGCCGGGAAGTCGCGCGGGCCGGTCCACAGCGCCGGGACGGCGTCCGCCCGGCGGGCCAGCTCGTAGGCGATCGACTCGTAGTTGACCCGCCAGCCCCGGAAGTGCGGCCACGCCTCCGCGACCGTCCGCTCCAGGCCCATGCCCGCCGCCGTCACCAGCGCCGCCGCCGCGTCGAACTCGGCGTACGTCAGCCGGATCGGCCCGTCCGGGTCCGGGTCCGGCTCGAACGGGACGCGCAGCGCCGTCGCGATGTCGCGCAGCGCCGTGAACCCGGCCCGCAGCAGCAGCCGGGCCTCCGGCGGCGCCGAGCGCGGGTTCAGCGCCAGCTGCATCGCGGCGGCGTCCATCACCGCGATCAGGCCCACCACCCAGCTGCGGTACGGCCGCGGCGAGCGGAACGAGATCAGCACCGGGTAGTTGGAGTGCCCCTCGCCGAGGTCCGCCGCCAGCCGCTCCCAGTCCCGGTACAGCTCCGGCAGCTCGCTCTCGGTGCGCACCAGCGCCTGCCGGGCCAGCAGCTCCGGGCCCCAGGCCGGCTCGCCCGCCCGCGACTGCAGCAGCGTCACCTCCAGCTCCCGCCGGTTGTACGCCCCGTACAGCGTCGGCAGGTAGGCGATCAGCAGCGCGATGATCAGTGGGCCGTTCGCCGCCGCCAGGAAGTCGATCACCGACAGGTGCAGCCGGTCGCCGCTGGCGAAACCCAGCGTGAACAGGCTCGACCCGGCCTCCCGGAACGCCACCCGCCACGCCAGGTCGGACGTCCCGCGCAGCAGCAGCGTGTACGCGCACAGCGTGGACAGCAGCCAGCAGCCCAGCATCCCCAGCAGGATCAGCGGCGCCAGCCAGGTCTGCGCCCGGTCGATCGCCCGGTAGCCGCCGAACGGCGCCGCGACCGTCCGCACCACCCGGCGCAGCACCGACCACAGCCGGATCACCAGCGCCGAGTACAACCCGCGCGGCACCACCAGGGTCCGCAGGATGCTGGCCGCCGTCGCCAGCAGCAGGGCGGCCCCGGCCACCGTGGAGATCACTCG
Source organism: Kitasatospora saccharophila (assembly GCF_039529925.1). NCBI lineage: Bacteria > Bacillati > Actinomycetota > Actinomycetes > Kitasatosporales > Streptomycetaceae > Kitasatospora > Kitasatospora saccharophila. The sequence continues at coordinate 26,222 of NZ_BAAANS010000048.1, forward strand.
CATGCGGTCATTGTGACGTGCCGCCGGGCGCGCACCGGCCGGGGGACACCCCCCGTGAAAGCATCGGAGCAGGAAGACCGAACCGCCGACCGCCGACCGCTGGCCGCCGACCGCTGGCCGCCGACCGCTGACCGCCGGCCGACCCGCCGAGCAGAGAGCCGAGCCGACACCCGTGCCGCACACCCCCGCGCCCGACGCGTCCGACGTCCCCGACCTTCCCGAACTCCCCGACGCGCCCGAGATCCGCATCGACGTCCCCGGCTCCTTCCCCCGGGCCGTCTTCCGGGAACGCCACCCCGTGCTGATCGGACAGGTGCTGGACGCGCTGCCCTACGGCCCCCGGCAGCGCGCGGCGCTGACGGAACTGCTCGCCCGCAGCACCGGCGGCGGAGTGCTGGAGCCGCCGGACGCGGACACCCCGGACGGCGCGCGGTGGCGGGCCTGGGGCGCGGGGCAGTGGGGGCGGCGCTGGGACGAGGCGCCGTTCCTGTGGGCGGAGAGCTGGTTCTACCGGCTGCTGCTGGAGGCCACCGGCTGGTTCCGGCCCGGCGCCTGGCAGGGCGTCGACCCGTTCGCCCCGTTCAAGGCCGCCGAACTCGCCGGACCGGCCGTCGACGCCGAACTCGCCGCGCTGGAAGCCGAGTCGGGGCGGGACGCGCTGCTGTCCGCCGCGCTCTGGGGCAACCGCGCCGACCTGAGCTTCCGGCTCACCGCGCCGGACGGCAGCGCGGAGTCCGGCCTGGTCGCCGACGACAGCGCCCGGCTGTGGGCCGTGCTGGAACGCGGCCGGGGCGGCCGGGTCGGCGTCGTCGCGGACAACGCCGGCCGCGAACTGCTGCCCGACCTGGTCCTGATCGACCACCTGCTGACCACCGGCCTGGCCGGGCAGGCCGTGCTGTACGTCAAGCCGCACCCCTACTTCCTCTCCGACGCCACCACCGCCGACACCCTCGCCGCCCTCACCCGGCTGCGCACCGCCCCCGGGAAGGCCGCCGCCGCGATCGGCGAACGGCTGTGGCGGGCGATGGGAGAGGGCACGCTGACGGTCCGCACCCACCCGTTCTTCTGCGCCCCGCTGCCGTACGACGCGATGCCCGCCGACCTGCGCGCCGAACTCGCCGGAGCCACCCTCACCGTGCTCAAGGGCGACCTCAACTACCGCCGCCTGGTGGGCGACCGGCACTGGCCGCCGACCACCCCCTTCGCCGCGCTCACCGGCTACTTCCCCACCCCCGTCGCGGCCCTGCGCACCCTCAAGTCGGACGTCGCCGTCGGCCTCGCCCCCGACACCGTCTCCCGCCTCGACGCCACCGGCACCCCCTGGCGCACCAGCGGCCGGCACGCCCTGATCCAGGTCCACGGGTAGCCCGTCGATCCCGCCAACAGGTGTCGGTGGCCGTCGAGTTCGGGTTCGCGTTCGGCGATCCGACGGGCCGGTGGGCGAGCGGGGCCAGTCGGGCGGCGAGTTCGACGCCCCGTGTGGTCAACTCGCCTATTTATCAACATGATTGACGAACTGTCAGGGAAGCTTGAACCAGGGGTGCTTCGGCTGCGGGGTGGCGGGTGCCGGGGCGGGGAGGGTGTCGCGGTGGATCACGGGCAGGCCGCGGCGGTCCAGGTCGGTGACGGTGTCCGCGTGCGCGGCGGGGTGCAGCGGGACGACGGCGACCTCCGGGTAGGCCAGGTGGCGCAGGGCCGGTTCGCGGAGCAGCGTCCGCAGCAGGTGGTTGGCGGCCGGGCCGGGCGGGTCCTCGTCCACGGCGACGTGCAGCAGGAGTTGGGGGTCGGGGGAGTCCGGCCAGCAGGCTCGGGACAGCCAGGCGGTGCGGACCGCCGGGAAGGCGCTCATCCGCCGGGCCAGCGCCTCGTGCAGGGCCGCCGCGTCCGGGCCGGTCGGCGGGTCGAGCTGCAGCCGGTCGCCGGGGAAGTCGCGCGCCCAGGCGTCCAGGACGGCCCGGGGCAGCTTCCACTCGCCCTGCGGGGAACGGAGCACCAGCCACACCGCCCCGCTGCCCTCCAGCAGGTCCATCAGCTGGGCCGCGTCGTGGTACGCGACGCCGACGGCTTCCGGGAGGCCCCGGGCGAGCCGGGGGTCGGCGAACCCGAGCAGCACCCGTCCGCCCTCCGGGTCGCGGCCGGTGATCACCACCCCGGGTGCGGAGACCGGGACGTACAGCCCGCCGTCGAACAGCGCGATGAACAAGTCCATCGGGTCGGGCGCCTGGCCGTCGAAGCAGTCGAGGAGCTGGGCGAGGTGCGGGTTGGACGGTGTGATCACGCCCGGAGCGTAGTCACCCCCGGCGGACGGCGTGCCGCCGGGGGTGCGCCGGGTGCTACCGGCCGGTGCGGCCGTCGAGGAGTTCGCGCAGGACGTCGAGGTGGCCGTTGTGCCGGGAGGTCTCCTCGATCAGGTGCAGCAGGATCCACCGCAGGTCGGGGTGGAGGCCGTCGCGGATCGACTGCTCGGCCGGGGTGTCCAGGTCGTGCGCGGCGACGAGCTCCCGGAGCCGGACGCTCTGCTCCTCGTACTCGTCGAGCAGTCGCGGCAGCGGGACGTCGACCGCGGTGCGCATCTCCGGGTCCGGGTCCTCGTCGGTGGCGTCTGCCAGCGGGCCTTCGAGCGGGCCGCCGAGGAGGACCACGTCCAGCCAGTAGTGCTCGACCCAGCGCAGGTGGCTGATCAGCCCGCAGGCCGTCATCAGCGGGGAGCCGGGCAGCGGCGCCCGGCGGGCGTCCTCGGCGGAGAGGCCCTCGCACTTGGCCCGCGCGGTGGCCCGGGCGTAGTCGAGGAAGGTGGTCAGCTGGGTGCGCTCGTCCCAGGAGGGCGGCGTATCGGTTCGCTCGGTCATCGCAGGCATTCTGGAACATTCCCGGCGCGGCCGCGACGGGTTTTCCGCCGGGCCGTCGGGTCGCCGGGCTGTCGGGTCGCCGGGCCGGTCAGTGCGGTACGACGGGCGGCGCCGGCTCCGCGTCCTGCGGGAGCAGCGGTCGGGAGGGCAGCGTCGTGCCCGCGAGCAGGGCGGCCGGCAGCAGGCAGCCGACCGTCCACCAGGGCGGGGTGTCGGCGGTGCCGTGCAGGACCGAGGTGCCGACGGCCCGGCCCGTGAACTGGGCGGTGACCAGGGCGCCCGCGGCCCCGCCGGCCAGCCGGGGGACGGCCGTCGCGGCCGCGCGGGAGAGCGCCGGGACGAGGGCCAGGCCGATCACGGACGGTACGAGCATCGCCGGGCTCGGCCACTCCTGGTCGTCCCCGTCGGTGCGGGCGGCGATCTGCTCGGGGGTGGGGCGGCGGGCCGGGTCGGCCGCCCGGCGGCGGAAAAGCACTTGGGGCGGCCGGGGTCGGACGGTAGAAAGGCCGCAGGCGCGACGGCGCCGGGCGACGGAGGGGGAGCGGCGATGGCGCTGCCGGACGGAATGACGGTGCGGCCCGCGACGGGCGCGGACGCGGCGGCGGTCTGCGCGCTGCTCAACCGGGTCGACGAGATCGAGACCGGCCAGCCGGGCACCGACCTCGCCGAGGTCGAACGGGAACTCGCGCACCCCGAACTGGACTTGGCCCGCGACAGCTGGCTCCTGCACGACACCGACGGGCAGTTGGTCGGCTACGGGCTGGTCCGTGACCGCTCCGGCGCCGAGCGGATCGACCTCGACCAGTACCTGCTGCCCGACCAACTCGCGGGCGGGCTCCACCTGTTCGACCTGATGGAGGCGCGCGCCGTCGCCCTCGCCCGCCGCAACGGCGCCGAGCGCGCCGTGCTGCACCTGCTGCTCAACACCGAACCCACCACCGACACCGACGCGCTGCGCGCCCGCGGCTGGCAGCACGTCCGCCGCCACCACGCCCTGCGCCGCGAGGTCTCCCCGCGCACCGACCCGCCGCCCGCGCCCCCGGCCGGAGTCCGGCTGCGCGACTGCGCCCGGGAGGCCGACCGGCGGGCCGCGCACCGGCTGGTCCAGCAGACCTTCGCCGCGCACTACGACTTCAGGGCCCGCGACTACCCGCAGTGGCTGCGGGACATCGGCGCCGAGGACGTCGACTGGTCCCGGGTGTGGATCGCCGCCCTCGACGGCCACGGGGACGTCGCGGTGCTGCGCACCGGCCTGCGCCCGCCCGCCACCGCCTGGGCCTACAACCTCGGCGTGCTGCCCGCGGCCCGCGGCCGCGGCATCGGCGGTTACCTGCTGCGGCACTTCTTCGCCGACGCCGCCGCCCGGGGCCTGCCGACCGCCGCGCTGGGCGTCGACACCGGCAACGCCACCGGCGCGATGGCGCTCTACCTCGGGCACGGCATGGAACTCCAGTTCGCCGTCGACACCTGGGCGCTCGAACTGCCCACCGCCTGACCGGAGTCCGCGCCCGGCCGGGACCCGCGCCCGGCCGGGACCCGCCCCCGCCTCCCGCCCCTCCCGTACCGGAAGTGAGCACCACCCGTGGCCGACACCGTCTACGACGCCCGCACCGCCGCCGACTACCGGGCCGCCCGGGAAGTGCCCCGCGAGGGCCTGGACGCCTGGCGGGAGGCGATCGCCGAGCACCTCCCGCCGGGCCCCGGCGCCACCGTGCTCGACGTCGGCGCCGGCACCGGGGCCTTCGCCACCGCGTTCCGCGACTGGTACGGCGCGCACGTGCTGGCCGTCGAACCGGCGGCGGCCATGCGGGAGTTGATCCCGGCCGGGGAGGGCGTCACGGTGCTCGACGGGCGGGCCGAACGGCTGCCCGTCGCGGACGCCGCGGCCGACGCCGCCTGGCTCGGTTCCGTCGTCCACCACCTGACCGATCTCGACGCCGCCGCACGGGAGTTGCACCGGGCGCTGCGTCCCGGCGGGCCGGTGCTGATCCGCAACGCCTTCCCCGGCCGGTGCGAACGCGACCTGCGGGTGCGGTACTTCCCCGAGACCGCCGCCGGGATCGACGACTACCCGAGCGTGCGGCGGGTCACGGCGGCGTTCACCGCGGCCGGGTTCACCCGGGTCGCCCTGCGCGCCCTGCCGCAGCGCTCCGCGCCGACACTGGCCGCGTACGCCGCGGGCCTGCGCCGCGACGCGGACAGCAAACTGCGGGCGCTGAGCGAGGACGCCTGGCAGGCCGGACTCGACCGACTGCACCGCGCAGCCGCCGAACACCCGACCGAGCCGGCCGTCAGCTGGATGGACCTCCTGGTGCTGCAACGGAGTTGAGCACCCCCGCGGCACCGCCGGGCCCGCGGCACCGCCGCGTCCGCGTCCGGGTCCGCGTTCAGCGTTCGACGGCGAGCCGCACGCCCAGTCCGATGAACACGCCGCCGGTCGCCACGTCGAGTCGGCGGCGGGCGGCCCGGCGGCGGGCGAGCCAGTTGCCGATCCGGCCGGCGAGGACGCCCACGGTGCCGTCCACCAGGAACTCCAGTCCGACGAAGACCGCGCCGAGGAGCACGAACTGCAGCCAGACGCGGCCGAGTCCGGGGTCGACGAACTGCGGGAGGAAGGCGATCGTGAAGGTGACCATCTTCGGGTTCACCAGGTTGGTCAGCAGCCCGCGGAAGAACGCGCTCCGGCCGGAGAGCGCGCCCGTGCCCGGGTCGGTGGCGGTCAGCCCCTCGCCGCGGTGGCGGATGGCCTGCACGCCGAGGTGCACGAGGTAGCCGGCACCCGCCAGGCGCAGCGCGGTGAACGCGGTCGGCGCGGCGGCGAAGAACGCGGACAGGCCCGCGGCCGCGAGCGTGATGTGCACGATCTCGCTGCTCGCGACCCCGGCGGTGGCGAGCAGCCCGGCGCGCGGGCCGCCGCGGATCCCGCAGCCGAGGACGAACAGCATGTCGGGACCCGGGCTGATCATCGCGACGAAGGTGGTGGCCAGGAAGAGGGCGAAGAGGTGCGGATCTACGGGCACGGCCCGATGCTCGCGCGGGCGGAGCGGTTCGCACAAGCACCGGGCACGGTCCGGGGAGCGCTTTCGGCCAGCCGCCGCCGGGCCCGCCCGCCGCCGGGGCCCGGTCGTCGCCGGGCCCGCCCGCGGCCGGTGCGGGGCGTGTTCCGGCCGTGGGCGGGTCACGGTGCGGCGGGCTCCCCGCGCGCGGGTGGCGTCAGCCGTTGGCGAGCGCCTGGACGCGGTCGAGCGCGCCGTTGAAGTAGTCCTGGTCGCCGGGCAGCGTGCCGGAGTCGGCGTACTGCCAGATGGTCTGGTAGGACCAGCCGGCCGGCAGGGTGCCGACGGCGGTGGAGTAGCGGGCTATCCAGAGCGGGTTGGTGGTGGCGAAGGAGCCGTTGTTGCCGGTGCAGGTGCTCCACCAGTTGGTGGTGGTGTAGATCACCGGGTACCGGCCGGTCTTGGTGTGCACGGTGTTGGAGAAGTCGCGGATCCAGCTGACCATCCCGGCCTGGCTCAGGCCGTAGCAGGTCGCGCCGTACGGGTTGTACTCGATGTCCAGGGCGGGCGGCAGGGTCTTGCCGTCCTTGGACCAGCCGCCGCCGTGGGCGACGAAGTACGCGGCCTGGGTGGCGCCGCTGGAGACGTTCGGCAGCGCGAAGTGGTAGGCGCCGCGGATCATTCCGACGTTGTAGGAGCCGTTGTACTGCTGGGCGAAGTACGCGTTGGTGTAGGTGGTGCCCTCGGTGGCCTTGACGTAGGCGAACCGGGCGCCGTTGGCGTAGGCGGTGCTCCAGGCGACGTTGCCCTGGTAGCTGGAGACGTCCATCCCCTTGGTCTGGGTGGTGGCGGCCAGAGCTGCGAAGGTGCTCGCGGTGTCGGTTGGGTCGGCGGCGCCGCGGCCCTCGCGGGCGGCGACGGTCGAGCCGGCGTGGTCCTGCTCGGGGTGGAAGCCGGCCGGGACGCCCGGCTGGGCGGCCTGGGCGGGGGTGGTGGCGACGGCGGCGGTGCCGAGCAGCAGGGCCGCGGTGGCGGCCGCGGTGGCGGCGCGGCGGAGGGTGCGGATGGTGCCGGAGACGGGCATGACGACTCCTCGATCCGGTGGCAGCGGCCCGGTCGGCCGCATGCGGAGAAGATATAGTCATGGCCCCGTCAGTCAACAGAGTGTTGAAACCACATATCGAATGAATGTATGTAGAGCGAACAGCCATAGGTGTGACAAATGAACACCCGTCGTTCCGCCGGATGTTGACGGAGTGACAGGAGGGACGCGTGCTGGCGCACCCGGCCGCGCCGGAGGTAGCGTGTCCACGCGCGTCCCGCTGCCGGGACGACCGGACCGAGACGAACGATGGGGGAGCGGTGCCGGACGGACGCCTGCTCGCGGTGAGCGACCTGCACGTCGGCATCACCGAGAACCGCTCCACGCTGGACGCCCTCCGCCCGACCGGCCCCGACGACTGGCTGATCGTCGCGGGCGACGTCGCCGAGCGCGTCCGGGACGTCGAAGCCACCCTGCGCTTCCTCACCGGCCGCTTCGCCAAGGTCCTCTGGACCCCCGGCAACCACGAACTGTGGAGCACCGCCGACGAGCAGTCCGAACTCGCCGCCCCCGCGCGCTACCGCCTGCTGGTCGAACGCTGCCGCGCCCTCGGCGTCGCCACCCCCGAGGACCCGTACCCCGTCTGGTACGGCCCCGACGGCCCGTACGCCGTCGCCCCCGTGTTCACCCTCTACGACTACAGCTGGCGGGTGCCCGGCGTCACCGACAAGCAGCAGTCGCTCGCCCGCGCCCACGAGAACGGCGTGGTCTGCACCGACGAGTACCGGATCGACCCCGCCCCGCACCCCGCCGTCGACGACTGGTGCCGCGAGCGCGTCGCCGCCACCGAGCGGGCGCTCGCCGCGCACGATCCCGGACTGCCGCTGGTCCTGGCGAGCCACTGGCCGCTCGACCGCCGCCCCACCGACGTCCTGCGCTACCCCGACTTCGCCCAGTGGTGCGGCACCGAACTCACCGCCGACTGGCACCGCCGCTTCAACGTCGCCGCCGTGGTCTACGGCCACCTGCACATCCCCCGCACCACCTGGTACGACGGCGTCCGCTTCGAGGAGGTCTCGCTCGGCTACCCCCGCGAGTGGCGCCGCCGCGGCCACCCGCGCGGACTGCTCCGCCAGGTCCTGCCCTACCCCGGCCCGGCCGAACAGCCGGTCCCGCCACCGCCGCCCGCCGACGCGAAGCCCGACGCCAAGCCCAGCTCGAAGCCCGACGCGAAGCCCGGTTCGACGTCCGGCGCGAAGCCCGCCTGACGGCCCGTCCGGAGGCCCGTCGTCGGTGCCGGCCGCTAGCCTCGCGACCGTACGGGCGATCGCACGGAGGGGAGCGGGTCTTGGGCGATACCGAACTGACGACGGCGCAGGTGCTGGAGTGGCGGCTGCGCCGGCAGCACCTGGGCGCGGGGCGGGCGGCGGACGGTCCGGTCGCCGTCGTCCGGCGGCTCGCCGGGGTGCAGGCCCAGGTCCCGGCCGCCGCCGAGCTGGCCGTCGCCCTGCGCACCGGACCGGCCGGGCCCGGGGAGCTGCGCGCGGACCTCGCGGCGGGCCGCCTGCTGCGCACCTGGGCCCAGCGCGGCACCCTGCACCTGCTCGACCCGGGCACCGCCGCCGACGCGCTGGCCCTGATCGGCTCCGCCCGGACCTGGGAGAAGCCCGCCTGGACCAGGCAGTTCGGCGCCACCCCCGCCCAGGTCGCCCGACTCGTGGAAGTCGTCGGCGAGTTGCTCCACGGCGCGGTGCTGAGCCGGGAGGAGCTGACGGCGGCGCTCGCCGCCGACCCCCGGTTCGCCCCGCTCGCCGAGCAGCTGGCCTCGGGCTGGGGCGTCCTGTTGAAACCGCTGGCCTGGCAGGGCGTGCTCTGCCACGCGCCCGCCCCCGGCGGCCGGGCCGCCTTCACCCACCCGGCGAGCCACAGCCCCGACTGGCCCGGCCTCCCCCCGGTCGAGCAGGCCGGGCCGCGCCTGCTCACCGCCTACCTCGGCGCGTACGGCCCGGCCGGCCTGGACCGCTTCGACGCCTGGCTGTCCCGCAACAGCCTGCGCAGGACCGTCCTCAAGGGCTTCGCCGCCGCCCTCGGCGACCGGCTCACCGAGGTCACCGTCGACGGCGCACCCGCCTACGCGCTCACCGAGCACCTCGACGAGCTGGCCGCCACCGCCCCCACCGCCTCCGTCCACCTGCTCGGGGCCTTCGACCAGTACGTGCTGGGCCCCGGCACCAAGGCCACCGAGATCCTCCCCGCCGCCCACCGCGCCAAGGTCAGCCGCACCGCGGGCTGGATCTCCCCGCTGCTGCTGGTCGACGGCCGGATCACCGGCACCTGGGAGCAGGACGGCCCCGCCCTCACCGTCACCCCGTTCGAGCAGCCCCCGCCCGCCGCCGCCCTGACCGCCGCCGCCGAACGCCTGGCCGCCGCGACCGGGACGGCCGTCCCCGAGCTGCGGGTGGTCCCAGCCGACCCGGCCTGACCCGACCTGACCGGCGGGGTGGGCGACGGGGAACGCGCCGTCCCGGAACGGGAAGCGGCGCGGTCGGCCCCCGGCCCGGGGCCGACCGCGCCGGTCGGTGGGGGACGCGCGGGTCCCGTGGGTGGGCGCGCGGTCCCGTGCGGTGCGCGCGCGGTCCCGGCGGCGGCGGGCGCTGTGGCACCATGGCGGTTCCGGCGCCCCGCCGCGGGGCCCGTTCGCACCCGCCCCGAGGAGAGTCCCGATGACCGCCGCCGAGCCGACGTCCGCCCCGACCGCCGAAGGGGTTCCCGCTCCGGTCTTCCGGGCCGCCGAGGTCCGGGACGTGCCAGCCCTGGTGGCGCTGGTGGAGTCGGCCTACCGGGGCGAGTCCAGCCGGGCGGGCTGGACCACCGAGGCGCACCTGCTGGAGGGGCAGCGCACCGACGCGGCCGCGGTGGCCGAGCTGCTGGAGCGCCCCGACTCGGTGGTGCTGCTGGTCGAGCGGGACGGCGCCCTCGCGGCCTGCTGCCACGTCGAGCGGCGCGGCAGCGCGGCGTACTTCGGCATGTTCTCGGTCTCCCCGCTGATCCAGGGCGGCGGCCTGGGCCGGCAGGTGCTGGCCCGGGCCGAGGAGTGGGCCCGGGCCGCCTGGGGTGCGACCGCGATGGAGATGACGGTCATCGAGCAGCGCGCCGACCTGATCGCCTGGTACGAGCGGCGGGGATTCGCCCGTACCGGCGACTTCGAGCCCTTCCCCTACGGGGACGAGCGTTTCGGCGTGCCGCTCCGCCCCGATCTGCGCTTCGTCAAGCTGGCCAAGCGGCTTGATCGGGACGGGAGTTGAGCGTCCGTCACCACTTCGACGGGGCCGGCGGGGCGACCACCGGCGGGCGGTCGTCGCAGGTGAGGGTGTTGGGCAGCTCCCAGGAGGCCAGCCAGTCGCCGGTGGTGCCGCCGCCGGAGTTGCCGCCCCGGTCGGTGACCGAGAACTCGGAGCCGGCCGGGGTGAAGTGGAAGGTGCCGCAGTTGTTGATGCCGACGGCGCCGACGTTGCGGGCGGTCACGTTCTCGAAGCTGGCCGAGCCGGCGACGCGGGCGCTGAGCACCGAGGTGCCGGTGCCGTCGATCTTGACGTCCTTGAACGCCAGGTTGGACAGCTTGTACTGGTCCTTCACGCCCCATTCGGCGACCGCCATGATCGCGTTGTAGGTGGAGTCCAGGTAGTGGTCGCCGGTGACCTCGACGGCGGCGTCGATGTCCCGGTCCAGCACCTCGAACCAGATCGCGCCGAGGCCGATGTTCCAGTTCAGCTCGTAGGTGCCGGCCCGCACGGTGGTGTTGTCGGTGAAGTGCAGGTACCCGGCGAACGGCTCGGCGCCGAACCGGGAGCCGGCGTGCAGGCCGGAGCCCTCGCGGACCGGGTCGGCGACCAGGTTGTTCGAGACGGTGGTGTCGGTGCCGCCGTACACCGCGATGGCGTTGGCCAGGGTCGGCGACTGCACGGTGTTGTGGTCGATGATGGTGCGGGCGTCCGCGGTCTTCTCCGACCAGAGCGCGATGCCGTCGTCGCCGGTGTTGCGCAGGAAGTTGTCCCGGATCACCGAGTCGGCCACGCCGGTGTGGAAGTTGATGCCGTCGGCGATCTGGTCGGCGATCTGGTTGCCGGTGACCTTCAGGTTCTTCATCGGGCCGTCCAGCCAGATGCCGACCTTGGTGTGGTGGATGTACAGGCCCTCGATGCTGGAGTCGCTGAACGCGCCGCCGACGCCGTTGACCTGGTCGGTGTCGATCCGCTCCCGGACGTCGCCCTCGATGGCGAAGCCGGACAGGTGGACGTCGTGGCTGCCGCCCTGCGCCGCGTCCTTGCCGTAGACGCCGACGCCGGTGTGCACGCTGCCGTCCGGCGCGGGGGCGGCGAGGGTCTGCTGGGTGCCCTTGAGCACGGTGTACCAGCTGCCCGCGCCGATCACGGTCACGTCGTCGACCACGAGGTGCCGGTTGACCTGGAAGACGCCCGGCGGCAGGTAGACCGGCAGGTGCAGCGTCCTGGCGAGCTTGACCGCGCGGTCGATGGCGTCCGCCGAGTCGCGCCGGCCGGTCGGGTCGGCGCCGGTCGCCAGCACGTTGACGGCCTTCAGCTCGACGTGCGGGGCGGCGACCAGCTGCGAGTCCAGCAGGTCGATCGCGGCCCACGGCGCCTTCGACCCGGCGGGCAGCGCGATCCGGACCTTGTCGCCCGCCTTGTAGGTGCGGCCCAGCAGCAGCCGCTGCTCGTCGTACACGTGGCCGGGGCGGAACGGGGTGGAGACGGTCGGCGCGGGGGTGGTCGCGGCGGGCACGCAGCCGCACTCGGTGATCCACCAGTCCGGGTGCAGCAGCCCGGCCTGCGGGTCGTTGCTGAACGGGTACTGGTTGTACAGCCAGGAGTACTGGCTGGTGGCCGAGAGCTGGCGGCGGTCCTTGCCGTTCACCGTGACGTCCAGCGGGGCGGTGATCCCGCCGCCGTTCGCCGCGTCCGGCAGGCTGTAGCGGACGGTGATCGCGTTGGCGGCCGCGGGCAGGGTGAACTCCACGTACTGGCCGGGGGTCAGCTTCACCGCGCTGCGGCCGGAGGCTTCCGCGGCCAGGGTGTACGCGGTGCGGTCGGCGGCGATCACGCTGCCGGTGGTGGCGGCGTTCTCGGCCTCCTGCTCCTGGAAGTCCACCCGGGCGCCGCGGCCCGCGGTCAGCGCCGGGTCGATCCCGGCCCGGGTCACCACGGCGGCGCCGCCGGAGGAGGACGCGGCGTGCGCGGCCGGGGCGCACAGCGCCACCCCCAGCCCCAGCACGGAGGCGACCACGACCGCCCCGGCGCGGGCCGAGCGGGGGAGGACGGAACGGGAGGGGGACGCGGGGGCAGCAGTCATCGGGGACCGGCTCTCTGAAAGGCGTGGTGGAGGTGAGCCGACAGTAGGGGCGCACGCGGCACGACCACAAGAGAGTTGCGCGGAAATTTCTACCTGATGTCAGATTCTTGCGGATGAAGGATCAATCGTTGCGGTGCGACCGGCCTGCCGCCCCACGGACCGCCCGGACTCACCGGGTACGCCCCCACCGGCCCGGGGCCCGTACCGAACCGCCCGACCCACTCGTGCGGACCCGGGACACGCCGTACGGCGCGCCACGGGCGTGCGCGCCGCCGGAGCCCGGCCGATGCTGGCCGCATGACGAGCAACAGCACCACCGAAGAGCCCCTGGTCCGGGTCGCCGAGTTCCGCACCGACAGCCGCTACCGCCTGGTCCACTTCCGGGACGCGGGCTGGGAACCGCTGGCCCCCGAGGAGTTCGAGCCCGAACTGCACCGCCACTTCCCCGACCTCGACCCGCACGACCCCGTCCGGGTCCACTGGGACGACCGCCCCTGGGAGTGGCCCGCCTGGCGCCCCGGCGAAGCCTGACCCCGGCGGGGCCCGACCCCGCCGAACGCCGGAGCCCGGCCCGCGCGCGGCGGGCCGGGCTCCGTGCTGCGCCCCGGTCGGTTCAGCGGGTCGCCGCCAGCAGGGCGAGGACCTCCTCGGTGGTGCCGGTCTCGCCCAGCCGCGGGAAGATCCGCTGCACGCTGTTGCGGTGCGCCTCCGCGTCCAGGTCGGTCATCGCGTCGACCGCCAGCGTCACGTGGTAGCCGTGCTCGTGCGCGGCCCGGGCGGTGGACTCCACCCCGATGCTGGTGGCCACGCCGGTCAGCACGATCTGCGTCACGCCCCGGCGGCGCAGCTGCACGTCCAGGTCGGTGCCGTGGAAGGCGCCCCAGTTGTGCTTGGTGACGACCAGGTCGGACGGGGCCGCCAGCTCCGCCGAGATCCGGTCCCAGCCCTCGGGCCGGGCCGGGCCGGAACCGCCCCGGTTCTGCTCGGTGCGGCCGGGCGGCACGTCCCCGCCGTCCCCGGCGAAGGACACCCGCACCAGCACCACCGGCAGCTTGGCGGCGCGGAACGCCTCGGCCAGCTCGATGCTGCGGGCCAGCACCTCGCCGGCGGGGTGCGGGGCGGTGGGGGCGGCCAGGATGCCCTGCTGGAGGTCGATGACGACCAGGGCGGTGTTCGGGTCGAGCGCGGTGACGGGCACGGCGGGCCTTTCGTCGGGGCGTGCGGACGGCCCGGGGCCCGGACTGTCCAGTTCCACTGCGCAGGTTACCTGTACAGTTCGGACGTCCGGGCCCCGGGCCGCCGCGCTCCCGGCTCAGCCCGCCAGCTGCGCCTCGATCGCGGCCACCAGCTCCGCCGACTCCGGCTCGGTCCGCGGCCGGAACCGCCCGACCACCTCGCCGTCCGCCGACACCAGGAACTTCTCGAAGTTCCACTGCACGTCCCCGGCCTCGCCGGTCGCGTCCGCGACCTCGGTCAGCCGCTCGTACACCGGGTGCCGCTCCGCCCCGTTCACGTCGATCTTCTCGAACAGCGGGAAGGACACCCCGTACGTGGTCGAGCAGAACTCCTGGATCTCCTCCGCCGACCCCGGCTCCTGCCCCATGAACTGGTTGCACGGGAACCCGAGCACCGTGAACCCGCGCTCCCCGTACGTCTTCTGCAGGCGCTCCAACCCCGTGTACTGCGGCGTCAGCCCGCACTTCGAGGCCACGTTCACCAGCAGCAGGACCTTGCCGCGGTGCTCGCCCAGCGAGGACGGCTCGCCCGCCAGCGTCCGGATCGGGAGTTCGAACAGCGCATCCGCCATGACCTGAACCTGCCTTCTTCGAGACGACATGCCAACACCCCCGAACCTACCCCGCCGCCCCGCCCCGGCGGAGCCTCCCGGCCGGTCGCCCCCCGGCCGGGGGGCGACCGGCCGCTAGAGGAAGAACAGGCCGAAGAGGCCGGAGGCGGCCCACAGCAGGTAGAGCAGGGCCCACGGCGAGGTGCTGCCGAGCAGGAGCAGGAGCGGGGTGCCCGTCCAGAACGAGAACCAGACCAGGACGAACAGCGTCTCCCACGCCCCGGACCGCTTCAGCACCGCCAGCGTGAGCACGATCCCCGAGGTGACCAGCAGCAGGGCCAGGGCGCGGTCCAGGGTGAAGGGCGACCTGACCCGGTACGAGCGGCTGGCGTGTTCGAGCCGGACCACCTCGCCCTTCCAGGTCTTGACGTCCACGGTGTCACCGATCCGGACCGCGTCGTAGAACCCGCCGTCGACCTGGTAGCTGTTCCGGGCCGTCCCCCGGGAGACCGTCACCTCCCAGGAGTCGCTGTCGTCGTCGGAGGCGGCGGGGCTGTAATCCTTGTCCACGACCCGGCCGGTCTCCGTCGCGATGCAGTCGGCCGTCCGGACCGCCTCGGCCGGGGCCGAGGCGGCGCACGGCGCGGCGGACAGGTCGCCGATCGCGTCGCCCCGCAGGCCGAGGGCCCAGACGGCTCCGGTCAGCACGACCGCCAGGCCGCAGAGGACGATCACCACCCGGGTCGGCCCGCTCCAGCCCGACCGCCTCCCGTAGGAGGAGGGCCAGGCGCTGCGGCGGCGCCGGGGCCAGGGGCGCCGCAGCCAGCGCGGAACGGTCCGGGCGGGCCGGGACGCCCGCGGGGCGGTCGGCGGGGGAACCGGCGGGGACGCCTGCGCGGAGGTCTGCCGGGCCGGGCGCGGCGGGGCGGTCGGCGCGGCGGCCTCGGCCGGCCCGGTCGCAGCGGCGCCGACCGGCACCGGCACCTGCACCGGGGTCGAGGCCGGAGCCGAAGCCGGAGTTCGGGCCGGGTCCGCGTCCGGTGCGGGCCCGGCCGGTCCGGCGGGCTCGGCGGGCGGCGGTGCGTCCGGCCCCTCCGTCATCGCGTGCAACTGCCGACGCAGCACCCGCAGTTCGCGGGCGATCTGGTCCGCCTCCAGCCGGACGCCGGTCAGTTCCGACTCCAGCGCCCGGGTGTACCGGGAGGCGTGGTCGAGCTGCCGGCGCTGGCGGTCGACCTGCTCCCGCAGCCGGTTCAGCTCCTCGTCGGCCCGCTGCTGCTCCCGGGCCGCCGCGTCCGCGGTCGCCGTCCGGACGAGGTCCGCCGCCGCCCGGGCGGCCTCGGCCCCGGCGGAGTCGGCGCGCTCGCGGGACAGCGCACCGCGCAGTTCCCTGATCTCGCGGGCCTGGGCCCGGTTGCGCTCCAGCAGCGCGGGGACCTCGTCCGGGTCGTTCGCGGCGGCGGCCTCGGCGATCGCGCGGAGTTCGGGCAGCCGGTGCCTGGTGTAGGCGTACGGACCGCAGCCGTGGGCGTCCAGGACGGCGAAGTAGTCCCGCAGCACGTCCTCGG
Organism: Kitasatospora saccharophila; assembly: GCF_039529925.1. Taxonomy (NCBI): domain Bacteria; kingdom Bacillati; phylum Actinomycetota; class Actinomycetes; order Kitasatosporales; family Streptomycetaceae; genus Kitasatospora; species Kitasatospora saccharophila. The sequence goes on from NZ_BAAANS010000048.1 coordinate 41,830, forward strand.
GGACGATCCAGCGGCCGCCGAGGTAGGCCCGGGCCGAGTCGGGGGAGAGCGCGAGGGCGTCGGCCAGCCGGTCGGGGCCGAGGCCGTGGCGCTCGCCGCGGGCGAGCAGGTCCGCCATGGTCGAGCGGTACTCGCCGAGGGCCCGGGTGGCTTCCGCCCAGGCGGCGTTCCTGGTGAACGGGAGGTGGGCCGAGGAGTTGGTGTTCGACTGGGTCGGCATGGGCAGCTTGCGTCCGGCGAGCCTGATCTTCAGGTGCGGCAGCAGGGCGCCGAGGCTGAGCAGTTCGGGGCCGCCGAGGACGCCCTCCTCGACCAGTTCGGTCAGGTGCCGGGTGAAGGAGGTCGGGGTGGTGCCCTGCTCGGCCAGCGGCACGACGTCCGCCGGGCCCTCGGCCGCCGCCAGGATGTACGTGCCCTCGATGTCGAGGTGGGCCTCGCTCAGCGCCCCGCCGCCCGGACCGGCCAGCGTCCTGGTGGCGCGGCCGGCGTGGCAGCAGTCGAGGATGACGATCCGGACCCGGGCGGGGCAGCCGAGCAGGTTGTCCCGGACCTTCTCGTACGTCAGGCTGCTGACGTCGGGGTCCGTCGGGTTGGTGTCGGTGAAGGTCAGGCACAGCTGCGCGTTCGGCTGGAGCAGGCCGTGCCCCGCGTAGTACAGCAGCAGCACCCCGTCGGTGGTCTCGATCAGCCGGCGCAGCTCCGGGGCCAGCGCGCTGATGTTCTCCGGGTCCTGGAAGACCGTCACCTCGTCCTCGGACCAGCCGCAGAGCTCCGGGTCGAGCAGGATCTCCCGCATCCGGTCGAGGCTGTTGGCCACTGCGGGCAGCGGGGAGAACGCGGGGTCCCGGTAGGAGGTCGTCCCGATCAGGATCGCCCGCGAGGTCAGGCCGGCGGGCAGACCGGCCGGGCTAGGCACGCTCCCCGCCCCCGCCCCCGCCCCCGGCCCTGTGCTCGTCCCCGTCCTTGTTCTCGTCCCCGCTCCCGTCCCCGCTCCCGTCCAGCGTTCGGCGCAGGACCCCCTCCACCTGTCCGGGGTCGAGGTTGCTCACCTCCACCGTGGTCGTCCCGCCCCCGTCCGCGCGCGTCACGGTGACCCGCAGGTGCGAGCGGCGGGTCCGCAGCCACACCGTCAGCGACCGGGCCAGCACCCCCGCCACGCCGGACGCTCCGGCGGCCACCTGCAGGAGGTCGACGGCGCCGCCGAGTTCGCCCTCCGCGGGCGGCGCCGGGACCGCCCTGACCAGCCCCCGGAGCTGTGGCTCGCCGCGCAGCCACTCCCACAGGGCGGCCGTCTCGCCGATCGGGTCGGCACCGGACAGCCGTATCTGAATATCGGTCAACTCGCCCTACTTCCCGGTCCGTTGTCAGCCATTGCGCATCATGGCAGGAGCCCGGGTGATCCGCAGCGGAACGCGGGGAAACCCGGACGGCGACGGCCGGACCGGGCCGGACGGTGGCGGGGCCGGGCGGGACGGACGGTGGCGGGGCCGGGCGGGACGGTGGCGGGGCCGGGCGGGTGAGCGGCGGCCGAGTCGGCCGCCGCTGGTGCGGCGTCCGGCCGTTCCGCCCGCCGGGGCGGGATAGTCGGGAGCCGGGCGCGTTCCGCCGCCCGACCGCCCCCGTCCGCTCCGCCGCAAGGGAACGCCACGATGACCGACACCGGCACCTCCTACCGCGACCTCCGCGCCCTGGTGATCAACTGCACGCTCAAGCGCTCCCCCGAGCGCAGCCACACCCAGGGGCTGATCGACCTCAGCACCGGGATCATGGAACGCCAGGGCGTGACGGTCGAGGTGCTGCGCGCCGTCGACCTCGACATCGCCACCGGCGTCTGGCCCGACATGACCGAACACGGCTGGGACACCGACGAGTGGCCCGTCATCTACTCGCAGATCATGAGCGCCGACATCCTCACCCTGGCCGGACCGGTCTGGCTCGGTGACAACTCCTCCGTGATGAAGCGGGTGATCGAGCGGCTGTACTCCTGCTCCTCCGTCCTCAACGAGCACGGCCAGTACGCCTACTACGGCCGGGTCGGCGGCTGTCTGGTCACCGGGAACGAGGACGGCGCCAAGCACTGCGCGATGAACGTGCTGTACAGCCTCCAGCACCTGGGGTACGTCGTCCCGCCGCAGGCGGACGCGGGCTGGGTCGGGCCGGCCGGGCCCGGGCCGTCGTACCTGGACGAGGGCTCGGGTGGGCCGGAGAACGACTTCACCAACCGCAACGTCACCTTCATGACCTGGAACCAGCTGCACCTGGCGCGGCTGCTGAAGGACGCGGGCGGCATCCCGGCGCACGGCAACCAGCGCTCCGAGTGGGACGCCGGCTGCCGCTTCGACTTCGAGAACCCCGAGCACCGCTGACGCGAGGCAGCGCGGGCGGGAGCCCGGCCGACCGGGCCGGCCGCTACCTGGTCGAGGAACTCACCCGCCCCGCCCCCGGCTTCGCCGCCCGGCCCGCCACCGCCGCCCTGCTGGAGAAGTTCCACACCCACCCCGACGCCCACGGCCTCGCCGACGCCCTCGCCGCCCTGCCCGCCGACCCCGCCCTGCTACCCGCCCGCCACCAACTCGCCCACGCCTGGCTGCGGGCCTTCACCACCGCCACCGGCCACCCCGCCACCCCCGACGGCCTCGCCGAGGCCACCGCCACCCTGCTCGCCCCCGACCTGCCCCGCCGCACCCTGCCCACCGACACCGAGACCACCGTCGAGGGACTGCTCGGCGACCACCCCCGCCTGCACTCCGGCCGCCTCACCGTCCGCCTCGACGAACTCCTCACCCGCGCCGCCGACTTCCACGCCACCCAGGTCCCCTCCTTCCGCGCCTACCAGAAGCTGCGCGGCGAACTCCTGGCACGCGAACACGCCCGGCTGCGCCTGGAGGAACACCGCCCCGCACCCCTCAACGGCTTCGTGCGCAACCGCCTCATCGACGAGGTCCACCTGCCCCTGATCGGCGACAACCTCGCCCGCCAGCTCGGCACCGCCGACGGCACCGCCCGCACCGACCGCAGCGGCCTGCTGCTGCTCCTCTCCCCGCCCGGCTACGGCAAGACCACCCTGATCGAGTACCTGGCCGAACGGCTCGGCATGCTCCTCGTCACCGTCAGCGGCCCCGCCCTGGGCCACCGGACGACCTCCCTCGACCCCGCCCAGGCCCCCGACGCGACCTCCCGGCGCGAGATCGAGAAGCTCAACTTCGCCCTGCACGCGGGCAGCAACACCCTGCTGTACGTCGACGACATCCAGCACACCTCACCCGACTTCCTCCAACGCTTCATCCCGCTGTGCGACGCCCGGCGCCGCATCGAGGGCGTCTGGGACGGCCGGCCGCGCGAGTGGGACCTGCGCGGCAAGCGCTTCGCCGTCGTCATGGCCGCCAACCCCTCCACCGAGTCCGGCCGCAGCTTCCGCGTCCCCGACATGCTCGCCAACCGCGCCGACGTGTGGAACCTCGGCGACGCCGTCACCGGACGCCACGACCTCTTCGCCCTCAGCTTCATCGAGAACGCCCTCACCGCCAATCCCCACCTCGCCCCCCTGGCCACCGCCGAACGCGCCGAACTGGACCTCCTGCTACGCCTGGCCGCCGCAGGACCCGGCGTCCAGGCCCCGGCCGCGCACCGGCCGCCCGAGGAGACCGAGCGGATCACCGCCGTCCTGTCCCGGCTGCTGACCGTCCGCGAGACCGTCCTCGCCGTGAACCGCGCCTACATCGACTCCGCCGCCCAGAGCGACCGGGGCCGCACCGAACCCCCCTTCCGCCTCCAGGGCTCCTACCGCGACATGAACCGGATCGCCCAGCGCATCGCCCCCGTCACGGACGACGCCGAACTCCAGGCCCTGGTCACCGACCACTACCGCGCCGAAGCGCAGGCGCTCGGCCAGGAGGCCGAGGCCCAGCTCCTCAAACTCGCCGAACTCCGCGGAACGCTCACCACCGTGCAGGCGCGGCGCTGGGCGGAGCTCAAGAACGGCTACGTCGTCCGCCCGGCCCACTGACCGCCGGGGACGCGCCGTTTCGCGCTCAGGGTGCGGATCCATCCCGTCAGGTGAGGGCCGGTGCGTTCGGGGTGCCGCGTCCGGGCGGGTCGGACTTGTCCAATATTTGCACTGTGCAATAAAATGCGTCGCGGGTGGTCGGGCGCGCCTCCCCAGGGCCGTGCCCGACCACCCCGGAAGCCGAAGATCCAGCTCCGCGCTCCCCGCGGGCGGGGAGCCGCCCGGTGAAGTCGAAACTGCGAGGAGCGGTGGCGTGGAGCGCACTCCCACGGACCCCGGGGCACCCGACGGAGGCGAGGACGCCGACCGGGTGGCCGCCCGCCTGCTCGCGGAGGTCGCCGCCGCCAAGGCCCGCCTGGCCGAAGAGGCCAGGACCATCAACGAGATCGACCGTTCGCTGGCCGCCGGACCACGACGCACCGCGCCCCGGCTTCCGCGGGATCCGGACCCGGCCCCGGGGGCGGAATCCGGATAGGACCGGCAGCTGAGAGCCATGGGCCCCGAGGGAACCACGAGAGCGCCGGTGGCGGCCGGCGTGGCCGTGCCCGCGGGCGCCGGTGCGCTGTGATCAAAAAGTTGCTTCGCGCGCGTAACCCGGCGGGCCGCCGACGCGTGGTACTGGCGACATCGGTACGGCACGGGGCACGGGGGGCGACGGCATGGAGCAGGGGCTCGAGTTCGAGCAGTTCGCGAGCAGCCGTGCCCACCGGCTCTTCCAAGTCGCCTACCTGATGTGCGGGGACTGGCACCAGGCCCAGGACCTGGTGCAGACCACGCTGGCGAAGATGTTCTCGGTCTGGAGCCGACTGCGGCGTGGCGGCGGTGACGACGGGCCCACGATCGACGCCTACGCCCGGAAGGTGCTGCTGCGCAACTACCTCTCGCAGAAGCGGCTGCGGAAGTCGTCCGAGATCGTCACCACCGACCTGCCGGAGCAGGCGTCCACGCCGAACGACGGCGGCGAGCTGCGACTGGTCATGGTCGCCGCCCTGAAGCAACTTCCGCCCCGCAGCCGGGCGGTGGTGGTGCTGCGCTACCTGGAGGACCACAGCATCGAGGCCGTGGCCGACATGCTCGGCATCTCCCCCGGTGCCGTGAAGAGCCTCAACTTCCGTTCGCTGGCCAAGCTGCGGGAGATCCTGGGCGAGGACCGCGAGTCCCTCTTCCACCGCTGACCGACCGACCATCCCCCCCCGAGCCGACAACGAGGAACCAGGCCATGGACCTTGAGCACGATCTGAGCCGCCTGCTCGGCGAGAGCGTCGACGGCCTCGCCTCGCCGGTCGGCGCCATCGTCGCCGAGGCGGAAGCACAGGGGCACCGGATCCGCCGCCGCCGTCGGCGTCTGCGGATCGCCGGTGCCACCGCGGTGGTGGTCGCCCTGGCCACCGCGGGCGCGGTGGTGATGCCCCGTCCGGTCGCCGGCCCGACGGTCATCGGCACGCCGCCCGCCGCCACCACGGCCGGCACGCCGTCCACCGCCGCCACCACCGCCACCACGACCGTCGTGGCGCCCAGTCCGGTGACGGCGCCGGTGACAGTGCCGGTCACCGCCGAGGCGATGCTCAAGATCCTGGCCGACCTGCTGCCCCCCGGTGGGAAGCTCAGCAAGTTCCGGCCGGGCCCGTTCGAGTGGACCCGGGCAGCCGCGACCGACTTCACGGTGGAGTACGACGACGGCCGGGGCGCCGCGCACATCTACGTCGTGATGAGCCCTCCCGATCCGAAGGGCATGTCGTGGAACTGCGACCAGGTGGACCTGACCGACCACGGCACCCGCCCCGGGGGAGCCGAACCGACCGGCTGCACCAGCACCACCGATGCCTCGGGGACCGTGTTCAGCGCCGTCACCGGTGTAGGCCCCGAGGGGGGCTACTACTTCAGGAAGGTTCGCCTGGAGCGGGCCGACGGGACGTCCGTCGACCTCGTCGTGGGCAACGGTCCGGCCCCGTCGCCGGAGCACCCGTCCGGCCTGGCCGACCGCCCCGCCCCTCCGCTCACCACGGCCGCCTGGCAGGCCGTCGTCCGCGACCCCGCCTGGCGGACCGAAGTCCCCGCCGCCACCGCCGAAGCCGGCGCGGCCCTGGCCGCCACCCTGAACTGACCGCGCGTCGATCCACCGACCCGTCAGGTGCCCGGTCGGGAGGTGCTCCGACTCGGCCGGGGGTGCCACCGGAGGCCCGTCTGCGAGCTGCCTCCGGTGACGCGGGCTCCAGGCCGCACACGCGCATCGGGCGGCGGGCGGTGCGCGGGTGGCGCAGGGCGATCCGCTCGCCCGGCGGGGCGGGCGGCGTCGCCACGACGTTCAACGCCCCGCCCGGCGGGGGTGTTCTTCGCGATGGGGCTGGTCCTGCGCGACTTCGCCGCCGAGTCCTTCGGCCCGGTCGTCACTGGCGCACGGGAACCGGAGACGGGCCTTGTGCAGTCACTTTGCATAGTGCAAAAGTAGCGGTGGCGGCGAACCCTGCCGCCGGAAAGGGGGACCATGCAGCCCCGCGGAACCGGAGTGGACCTGCTGCTGCCCGTACTGCCGTTCGCCGCGATGGCCGCCGTCGCCGCGGTCGAGGTCTCCGCGGGCCCGGAGGTCGGCTACCTCGCCCTGTTCTCCATCGGCCCGGCCTTCGCCTGCGTCAGCGGTACCGTCCGGCGCGCCCTGCTGGTCGGCGCGCTGGCCTTCGCGCTGTGCACGGCCGCCGCCTGCTACGACGGCATGTTCGGCGGCAGGCGGGCCACCGTCGCCCTCGCCTCGGTCGCCGGCGCCACCGCGGCCGCGTCCCTCGCCGCCGCGCTGCGCCGCCGGGCCGAGCGCGAACTCGCCGACGTCCGCTCGGTCGCCGAGGCCGCCCAGCGGGTCCTGCTGCGCCCCGTACCCACCTTGACGGCCGGACCGTGGACGCTGGCCGTCTCCTACACCAGCGCCGCCGCCGAGGCCCGCATCGGCGGCGACCTGTACGAGGTGGTGCCGACCGCGGTGGGCACCACCCGGGTCGTGGTCGGCGACGTGCAGGGCAAGGGACTCGAAGCGGTGGAGACCGCTGCCGTCGTGCTCGGCGCCTTCCGCGAGGCCGCACCGGAGGAACCGACCCTGGAAGCCGTCGGCGCCCGGATCGAACGCGCCCTCGACCGGCGCCTGGAAGGCGAGGAGTTCGTCAGCGCGATCCTCGCCGAGATCACCGCCGACGGCACCGTCACCCTCCTCAACCACGGCCACCCGCCACCGCTGGTCGTGCGCGCCGACGGCCGGGCGCAGTGGGCCGAACCCGGGCAGTGCGCCCCGCCGCTCGGTCTCGCCGCCCTCGGCCCCGCCGGCCCCGAGGCCCACGGGCTGCACCTCGGATCCGGCGACCAACTGCTGCTCTACACCGACGGCGTCACCGAGACCCGCGACCGCGCCGGCGAGTTCTACCCGCTGCTGGAACGGGCCGGCCTGCTGGCGGTCGACGACCCGGACGGCGCGCTGGAAGCGCTGCGCCGCGACGTCGCCGCCTACGCGGCGGGGCCGCTCAAGGACGACGCCGCGATGATGCTGCTGCGCCGCCGACCGGACGAGCCGGCCTGACGAGCCGGCCTGAGGGCGCGGCCGTTCAGCCGCGCTGGCGGGGTACGGCGCCCGGCGCGGAGGCCCGGGCGCGGTGCTCGCGCGCGGCGCGGCGCTGGACGGGAGTGGCCGGTCGGGCGTCCGAGGCGGCGGCTTCCGCGGTCGGGTGGACGTCGAACACCTGGTGCGCGCCGAAGGCGGACAGCGCCGAGCGCACCGCGGTGCCCGGTGCGGGCAGGACCAGGCGCAGTTCGCCGCCCCGGGAGGCGAGGTGGCGGCGGGTGGCGATCAGCACCGCGACCCCGGCCGCGTCGCACCGCTCCAGCAGTGAGGGGAGTCCGGGACGTCTGCGGCGGACGGGCCCGGCGGGGGCTGCGACCTCCCCGCGGGCACGCCCGCCGCGTGGGTGGCCCCCCGGCGGTGAGCGGCGGGGATGTCGCTCCAGGGGGACGCCCGGTCCCCGAGAGCGCGACCGGTGGAGCACCCGTGCGGGTGGACGGCCGACGCCAGGAAGACCGTTGCATTATGCAAAGAAAATGCCGGGTGCGCCGGACCCGGCACCCAGAGAGCCGGATCGTCGCAGGGCGCCAGGGCGCCAGGGCGCACTCCGGGCCCCGCGCGCCGGGGCGCAGGATGTAGAAAGGACCCATGCCGGACGATCACTCGCCATCAACACCCGACGTCCCGAACCAGGGGGGCCTCGAAGAGGACCTGGTCACCGCGGTCCTGACCGCCTCCCGGGTCCTGGTCGCCATCTCCGCGCGCTCGCTCGGCGAGGTGGCCGAGTCGCTGACGCTCCCCCAGTTCCGCATGCTCGTCCTGCTCCACTCCAGGGGCGCGATGAGCCTCTCGCGCCTGGCCGAGCACCTCGCCGTCAACCCGTCCACCGCGATGCGCATGCTGGAGCGCCTCGCCGCCGCCGGCATGGTCGTGCGCGACACCCGCCCCGAGGACCGGCGCGAGGTCCGCGCCGCCCTCACCGAACAGGGCGCCCGCACCGTCGCGGGAGCCACCGAACGCCGCCGCGAGGAGATCCGCCGCATCGTCCAGGCCATGCCCGCCCGCCAGCGCACCGGACTCGTCCAGGCCCTGCGCGCCTTCGCCGAGGCCGGAGCCGAACCCGCGGCCCCCCACCGGCAGCCCGAACCGCTCGGCTGGTGAGCGGGCCCCGGCACCTCGCGCCCGGCCGCCCGGCGGGTGGTCAGGCGAGGGCGAAGTGGCGCAGCCAGAGGTAGAGGGCGGAGACGGCGATGGTGGCGGCGGTGACGGGGACGCCGTAGCGGGTGAAGGTCCAGAAGCTGATGGGCTGCCGGTTGCGTTCGGCGATGCCGAGGACGACGACGTTGGCGGAGGCGCCGATGGCGGTGGCGTTGCCGCCGAGGTCGGCACCCAGGGCGAGGGCCCACCACAGGACGGCGCCGTAGGGCTGGCCGACGGTGTGGGCGAGGTCGGCGGTGATGGGGGCCATGGTGGCCACGTAGGGGATGTTGTCGACGACGCCGGACAGGACGGCGGAGGCGACGAGCAGGAGCATGACGGCGCCGAGCGGGCTGCCGCCGGTGGCGTCGGCCAGGGCCTCGGAGACGGTTTCGATGACGCCGGTCTCGATGAGGGCGCCGACCATGACGAACAGGCCGGCGAAGAAGGCGAGGGTGGGCCACTCGACCTCGGCGAGGACGTCCTTGACCTCGGACTCGGAGACGGCGACGAGGATCCCGGCGCCGAGCAGGGCGACCACGGACGGGGCGTAGTGGACGACGGGGTGCAGCACGAATCCGGCGATGACCAGGACCAGGACGGCGAGACCCTGGGCGAGCAGGCGGCGGTCGTGGATCGCCTCGCGCTCGTTGAGGGCCATGACCTCGGCGGCGCGCTCTCCGTCGTAGGTGAAGTGCTCGCGGAAGAGGAAGCGGCACATCGCCAGCAGGACGGCGGTCAGGACGATCGCGAGCGGGGTGAGGTGGACGAGGAAGTCGTTGAAGGTCAGGCCGCCGCGGCTGGCGATGATGATGTTGGGCGGGTCGCCGACCAGGGTGGCGGTGCCGCCGATGTTGGAGGCGAAGACCTCGGCGATCAGGAACGGCGCGGCCCTCAATCCCAGGCGCTCGCACACCAGGAGGGTGACCGGGGCGACCAGGAGCACGGTGGTGACGTTGTCGAGCAGCGCGGAGGCGGCGGCGGTGATGACCACCAGCATGGCCATCACGCGGAAGGGTTGGGCGCGGGCGCGTTTGACGGACCAGATGGCCAGGTACTCGAACAGGCCGGTGCGCTTGAGGACGCCGACGATCATCATCATGCCGGCGAGCAGGAAGATGACGTTCCAGTCGATGCCGGAGTCGGTGGAGAAGAACGCGGCCTCGTCGTCGGTGGCGCCGAGGGCGAGCATCGCGGCGGCGCCGCCGAGCGCGGCGGCGACGCGGTGGACCCACTCGGTGATGATCAGGACGTAGGCGGCGGCGAAGACCGCCAGGGCCGCCCAGGCGTGCCAGTCGTTCACGCGTCCCCCAGGAGTCGGTTCAGCAGGTTCGAGGCGGTGATGACGCCGAGCAGCACACCGGGGAGGCGGTGCTCGGCCAGCAGCCGGGCGGCGTCCAGGGCCTGGTCGTCGAGGCCGACGGTGGGGAACGGTTCGGCGAGGTCACGCGCGCGCATCGGGCGCCTCCGGGGTGAGGGTGCGGGTGCGGGGTCGTGCCGGGAGCGGGACGGCTCCGGGCTCGGGTCGGTCGACGTGGAAGAGTCGGGCGACGGGAACGTCGGTGCTGGAGTGCACGACGATCGAGGCGGCGATGCACACCGCGATCAGGGTGTGGGCCCGCTCGCCCTGCGGGATTCCGGCCTGCAGCACGAGCAGCACGAGCAGCCCGTAGACGACGGAGGCGAAGCCCTTCGGGCCGAACCAGGCCGCCACCAGTTGCTCGCGCCGGTCGATGCGGGAGCGGATCAGGGAGAGCAGCAGCGAGGCGGGACGGATCAGCACGATCGCCAGTGCCACGGCCGCGTACCCGCCCCAGGACAGGCCGCCGACGAGTTCCAGGCCGATGGTCGGCAGTGACGCCTCGAAACGGGACGAGGCGGGGCCGGCCGCGGCGATCAGCACCAGCACCACCGGCAGCGCCAGTCCGTCGTGCAGCCCGGACTCGACGTTCAGCAACTGCCGCAACCGCGCCGGGACTTCCCTGCGCCCGACGATCGCCGAGGCGAACACCGGGTCGGTCGGGGCGAGGACCGCGCCCACCAGGAACGAGGTCGTCCAGTCCAGTCCGACCAGCAGATGTGCGACCAGCGCCATGCCGGCGAACGCCAGCGGCATCCCCAGCCCCAGCGCGCGGGCGGGGTTGCGCCAGGCGGCGCGCAGCGCGGGGAGGGCGACGTGCATGCCGTCGGTGAACAGCACCGCGAACAGCGCCAGGTCCGCCGTCGCCGCGACGACCGGGCTGTTCGGGGTGACGTGGATCAGCCCGAGGAGGCCGTCGCCGACCAGAGCGCCGGCGGCGAGGAACAGCAGCGAGGTGGACAGCACGGTGCGGGCGGCCAGGCCCGACAGCAGGACCGCGACGAGCAGCGCGGCCCCGAAAACGGCGACGAGCACCACGGAGGGAACCCCCGGATCGGCTGGGGAACAAGAGGGCTGTCCCCTTGCTCGCCGACCAGGCTTCCCGGCACACCGCGAGTGACTTTATACGACTCTTACGACTCCTTGACAGACCCTTTGTGGCCGAGCGCCCGGGGCCGGCCGCCCCGTCTGCCGGGCGGGTGCCGGTGAGGCCCTGCGCGGGTGCGTCAGGTGAGGGTGAGGGTCAGCAGGCCCGACTGCTGGGTGATGGTGGAGCCGAGGCAGCTCAGGAGGTCGAGGCTGGGGTAGACGGCGACGCGGGTGGAGGCGGAGCCCAGGCCGTAGCCGGCGGTGACGGTGCCGACGGAGGTGACGATCTCCTGGCCGGCGGCGTGCTCGACGACGGTGACGGGGTAGGTGATGGTGCTGCTCTGCCCGTTCTGCCAGTGGTAGGTCACCACGTTCTGCACCAGGGTGTCGCCGAGCCCCTGGAGCAGGCAGCTGACCTGCTGGTCGAAGACGGTGTGGGCGGTGCCGGAGGTGAAGGGCCCGGTGCAGCTGCCGCCGCCGGAGGTGCCGAGGTTCTCGGTGACGCTCTGGGAGGTCTGCCGGGGGAGGGCGCCCAGGGGCGGGTCGTAGTGGACGGTGACCGACCCCGTGCACAGCAGGAGGTCGTTGGCGGCCTGGGCGGGTGCGGCGGTGGCGAGGGCGGTGGCGAGCAGCGTCAGGGCGCTCGCGGCGGCCGCGAGGGTGCGGATGCGCATCGTGGGGCTCTCCTCGGGAGGGGGACGGGGTGGCGGGGCGCGGAGGGTGGGCACGGGTTCCGCGGGCGCCCGGCGCCCTGGCGCGGGCAGGGCGCCGGGCGGTGCTCTCACGGGCAGGTGATGATCAGGCCGGTGAGGACGGTGCAGGAGCGGGTGGCGGTGTCGTTGACGGGGTTGGGGTCGGCGGGGGTGGAGGTGGCGCGGGTCGCGGTCGCGGTGAGCGTGCCGAGGGAGAGGAGGCCGAGGTTGGCGGTGAAGGAGGCGGTGGTGGAGGCGCCGTTGGCGAGGGCTCCGGTGGTGCAGGTGGCGGTGCGGGTGGTGGCGTTGTAGGTGCAGGTGGCGGGGAGGCCGGTGACCGAGGTGGTCTGGGTGGGCAGGGCGACGGTGGTGGTGGAGGCGGTGGCCGTGCCGGGGCCGTTGTTGGTGACGGTCGCGGTGTAGGTGATCTGCGAGGAGAGCAGCGGTCCGGCCGTCGCGGCCAGGGCCACGGACAGGTCGGCGGCGACCGGGGGCCGGACGGTGAAGGCGAGGTCGGGGGAGAAGTCCTTGCGGGAGGAGGTGCCGACCGTCCCGGACTGGAAGACGTCGTAGGTGCCGGCCGCCGCGGCCGGGTTCACGTGCGCGCTGACGGTCACGGTCGCGCTGGTGCCGGCCGCGAGGTCGCCGGGCCGGACGCGGACGGCGCTGCTGGTGGGGGTGTCGCACGCCGACGCCGGGTCGCAGGAGTCGAGGACGAAGAGGCCGGTGTCGTTGCCGTCCCTGGCCGAGAAGCTGTACGCGAAGCCCTGCGTCGTGGCGCTGGTGTTGGTGAAGGTGACGGCGACGGTGAACGCGTCGCCGGCCGGGAGGTCGGTGTCGGAGTACGCCGCCGAGATCGTGCCGTTGGGGAAGGTGTCGCCACTGGTCGCCGGGGTGGCGGCCGGAGCGGGGGCGGCGAGGCCGAAGACGGCCAGGACGGCGGCGAGCAGCAGGGCGGCGGGACGGGCGAGCGGGGCGCGGAGAGGTTGACGGAGCATGAGGGTTCTCCGATCGGCCGCGCCGCGGGGGCGCGGCGGCCGAGCTACGGGAGGGGGAGCGGCCGAGGGGCCGTCCGGGGGGAGCGGCGGGTTGGACGGCTGGAACAGCGGGCGCCCGGGGCTCCGACAACAGGGCCGCACGAGCCGGGCCCTGGAAGGCTTTCCATCGTGTGCGCGTCCCGGCCGCGCGTCCAAGGGGGCCGGGACGGGTGTGCATCGTGGTGCCCACCGTGGCTGCTGAGGTGGCGCGTACGCGCCCGAGCGGCGCACTGCCGCACTCGCGCGCCCCCGGGCGCGGCTGTTGTGCGCAGGAGCTTCCGGGAACGCGCGCGCTCCTGAAGAGCCATGAAGGTCCGGCTGTCTTCGCCGCAGGTCAGCTGCGGTGCCAGGGTGTTCCGCCGGTCTGGCTCGGTGACAACTCCTCCGTGATGAAGCGGGTGATCGAGCGGCTGTGCTCCTGCTCGTCCGTCCTCGACGAGCACGGCCGGTACGCCTACTACGGCCGGGTCGGCGGCTGTCTGGTCACCGGGAACGAGGACGGCGCCAAGCACTGCGCGATGAACGTGCTGTACAGCCTCCAGTACCTGGGGTACGTCGTCCCGCCGCAGGCGGACGCGGGCTGGGTCGGGCCGGCCGGGCCCGGGCCGTCGTACCTGGACGAGGGGGCCGGCGGGCCCGAGAACGACTTCACCAGTAGGCACGGGAGCGTCGGCCGGAGGGCCTGCTCGACCCGGTGCGGGGCGTCAGGGGCAGGTGACGAGGACGACGGAGAGGGCGGTGCAGGTGACGGCCGCGGTGTCGTTGGCCGGGTTGGGGTCGAGGGGCGCGGAGGCGGTCCGCGTGCCGGTGACGGTGACCGGGCCGAGCGTCAGCAGGCTCAGCGGGACGCGGAAGGTCTTGCTCACGCTCGTGCCGGCGGCGATCGGGCCGTAGGCGCAGGTCACCGTGCCGGCCGCGGAGGTGCATCCGGTGGTCAGGCTGGTGGCGGAGGCGCCCGTCGGGAGGGTGGCGGTGAGGGTGGCCGAGGTGAGGGTGCCGGGGCCGGTGTTGCGGGCGGTGAGGGTGTAGCCGAGGTAGGGCACCAGGAGGCCCAGGCGCGGCTGGGCGGTGAGGGTGACGGCGACGTCCGACGTCTGCGGCGCGGGCGTGAAGGCCGTGCCGTAGGGGCCGGTGAACCCGGTGATCGTCGCGGTGACCGTGTTGGTGGCGGTGTCGATCACCGAGACCGTGTCGTCCGACTGGTTGGTGACGTAGACGGCCGTGCCGGACGGGTTGATCCTGGCCTGCGCCGGGTGGTTGCCGACCGGGACGGTCGCGGTGACGGTGCCGGTCGCGGTGTCGACCACGGAGACGGTGGCGCTGCCGTTGTCGGCGACGTAGGCCCGGGTGCCGGCCGCGTTGAACGACACGCCGTTGGGCGCGGTCCCGACCGTGACGGTGGCGGTGACCGTCGCCGTCGCGGTGTCGATGACCGAGACCGTGTTCGTGCCGTTGTTCGTGACGTACGCGAAGGCCCCCGTGGGGCTGACGGCCACGCCCGAGGGGTTGCTGCTGACCGGAACGGTCGCGGTGACCGTGTTGGTCGCGGTGTCGATGGCCGAGACCGTGTTCGTGTAGTTGTTCGTGACGTACGCGGTGGTGCCCGACGGGTTCACCGCCACCCCGTTGGGGCCGCTCCCGACCGTGACGGTGGCGGTGACCGTGTTGGTCGCGGTGTCGATGACCGAGACCGTGTCGGCACCGTTGTTCGTGACGTACGCGAAGGCCCCGGACGGGGTCAGTGCCACCGTGAGCGGGCTGCTGCCGACGGGGACGGTCGCGGTCACCGCGTTGGTCGCCGTGTCGAACACCGAGACGGCGTTGCCCCCGAAGTCGGTGACGTACGCCCGGGTTCCGGCGGGGGAGAGCGCCACGTTGGCGGGACTGCTGCCGACCGTGACGGTGGCGGTGACGGCGTTGGTGCTGGTGTCGACCACCGAGACGGTGTTGCCGCCGAGGTTGGCCACGTAGGCGAGCGGGCCGGTCGCGGCGTGCGCGGACGCGCTCAGCGCCACCACTCCGGTGAGCGCCAGGGCGCCGCCCGTGGCGCAGGAGACCAGGCGGCGCCCCCAGCGGGAGAGGGGGCGGCGGGTGCGGGCAGGTGCAGAAGGCAAGGGACTTCCCTCCATCGGTCCGTAGCCGACGGCGGGTCCGGAGGACCCGGGGACCGGCGGCCGTACGGTCGCGCCACTCGGCCACCGCGGGCCGGTCGGCCCGGGACGGCTGAGCTCTGGCAGTACTCCTCACATCGCGCACCGCGCCCACGGGCTCGACTTCCTGTCGGCACGGCGCACGCGTCGCCCACCACCGCGGCGGTAACCGGGGCGGAGGCTTCCTCCGGCGGGCAGCGGCAGCGGAGTCGCCCCGTGGAGTCAGCAGAATCATCGCGATCCCTCACCGGGCCCGCCGCAGAACGGGCGCAGTTGGCCGCAATCACCTCAAGAAGTCGACCACAGGAAGTCTTGACGCCCCTCCAGCACGTTCCGTACCAGGCCGATGGTCGTCGCCGCGCCCCCGGGGCCGCGAAACCGCGCGACCCCGGAGGTCCGCCACCGCCGGGGACCACCATCGATCACGGCCCGGTGTTCTCGTCGACCGGCGGGAGGGCGGCAGCGGTCCGCGGGTGGACCTGGTGTTCGACGCGGGGACCGCCGGGGCGGGCCGGACGGCGCTCGCCCGGCGCTCGTACGGCGGTCGTCCGTCAGTCGGAGCGCCGACGGTCGGCGGGGGGCGGCCAGGGGCCGTCGGCCTCGCCCGGGGCGAGGCGGTTCACCACTTCGGCGAGGGCGACGCACGCCTGCTCGATGGTGTCGAGGGTGTTCTCGCGTTCGGTGGTGACGGCGGCGAGCAGCAGTCCGGTCAGGGCGGCGACGCCGTTGAGGGCCTGCAACTGGACCATCACGGCGAGCAGGCCGTGGTCGGCGAACGGGCCGACCCGATCGACGGCGGCGGGAACGGCGAAGACGGACACCACCAGGACGCACGGCGCGGCGCCGAGCAACTGGAAGCGCAGCGCCGCCCACATCACCACCGGCAGGACCAGGAAGAGCAGGGAGAGCGGGCTGCGGGTCGCCGCGAGCACGGTGACGAGGGTGACCGCCAGCAGGCCGAGGGCCTCCGCCCAGCGGCGCGGCGGTACGTCGCGGGGCATCCGGGCCGCGCGCACCGCCAGCAGCAGGGGGGTGATCACCAGCACGCCCATCGCGTCACCCGTCCACCACGCCGTCCAGGCGGGCCAGAACTGGTGCGGGGCCAGCGCGCCCTCGGACACCAGGAGCAGGCAGGCGGCGGTCGCACTGACCAGCGTGGAGGCGAGCGCCCCCAGGAAGACCAGCGCCACACCGTCCCGCAGCCGGTCGAGCTCGACCCGGAAACCCACCCGGGCCAGCAGCAGGACGGCCACCACCGGGGCGAGCGTGTTGCCCGCCGCGATGCCGAAGGAGGCGGGCGTGATCGCTCCGAACCCCGCGATGACCAGCAGGGTGCCGAGCGCGATCCCGGGCCACACGCGCAGGCCGAGCAGCAGCAGGCCGGCCACGGCGACGCCGGTCGGCGGCCACAGCGGGGTGACGTGGACGCCGCCCACGACGACCTGCGTCAACAGGCCCAGCCGGCCCCCCGCCCAGTACACGAGCGCGACGCCGAGCATGGACAAGCCGGCCACCGCGGTCTCTCCGGCCTTCGCGTTGCGCAGCACAGCAGCCATCTCATCGCACGCCGCCGGCCGGCCCCGGCCGTGACACGCCCGGGAGGCGGCCGGGACCCGCCCGGGAGGCGGCCGGGACGGTCGGATCCGCCGCGGTCACCCACCGCTGCCGGGCGCCGTCACGGTCCGTCGTGGCAGAGCACCAGGACGGCGGCGTCGTCCTGGTGACCGGTGAGGTCGGCGACCTCCAGCACCCGGCCGGCCAGCTCCCCGGGCTCGGCGCCCACCCCCGCGCGCACCCGCCGCAGGACGTGCTCCAGCCCGGTGTCGAGCGAGAACGCGGGCCCCTCCACCACGCCGTCGGTCACCAGGACGACCGCTTCCGTTCCCGACAGGCGCCGCCGCGTCACCGGGTACACCTCGCCGGGTTCGATGCCGAGCGGCAGCCCCACCTCGTCGGCGTTCTCGGTGTCCTCGATCCCGGAGCGGCCGTCGGCGGTGGCCCAGATCGCCGGGACGTGGCCGGCCCGGGCGACGGACAGTTCGTGGGTGGCGGGGTCGAAGCGCAGGAAGCAGCAGGTGGCGAAGAGGCCGTCGGGCAGGGACAGCAGCAGTTCGTTGGTCCGGGCCAGCACCTCGCCGGGGTCGCTCGCCGCAGTGGCCAGCGCCCGCAGGCCGATCCGGACCTGGCCCATGAACACGGCCGCCTCGACGTCGTGGCCCTGCACGTCGCCGATGGTCAGCCCGAGCGTCCCGTCCGGCAGCCGGAAGCCGTCGTACCAGTCGCCGCCGATGTCCAGGCCGTGGCGCGCGGGCGCGTACCGGGCGGCGGTCCGCAGCCCGGGCAGGCTCGGCAGCGCGGCCGGGAGCAGATCGCGCTGCAGCGCCATGGCGAGTTCGACGCGGGCCCGCTGCCGCTCGGCGTGCTCCAACGCCCGGGCGGTGAGCTCACCGAGCGTGCCCAGCAGTTCGTGCGCACCGGCGGGGTGGGACGGGGGACGGCGACGGCTCACGGGCGGCTCCAGCACGGCCTCGGCGGACGGGCGGCGGGCGGCTGTCCTGCCACCGCGTGCATCCATTGTCCCTTCACCCGATCGGACCCGCCCCCGCGGCCGCCGCCGGGCCGCAGGTGCTCCCCCCCCCCCCCCCCCCGGGCGCGGGACGGCGAGGTGGTTGCGGGCCGCGAGGGCATGACGGGCGTTCGGAAGGTCTCAGGGCTGCCGCCGCGATCGAACGGCTGCGCCCGGCAGGCCGTGACGCCGTCCCCATCACCGGTTCCTCCCGCGCCGCCCGCGACCGGCTGCTGCGCGCGGGGCGGCCCGCGCGGGCTGGGCGGCCCGCGCGGGCTCCGTGGTTCAGCGCAGAACCACGGAGAGCCGGGCCGGGCCGGTCGGGGTGGTGGTGTCACAGAAGTAGGCGACGGCCTGCTGGCTGTTCACGTACGCCTGGCCGGCCGCAGTGCAGGCGGCAGCGGTCGGGTACACGCCGATGTAGGTGTAGGTGGCCGCCTGGGCGCCCGGGGCCGCGATCAAGGCACTGCCGGCCACGACGCCGGCCACGGCAACGGCGGAGAACATCTTGCGAAGCGACATGGGTCTCCCTCTCGGTGACGAGCGCAGGATCCTGATCTCCCGCGTTTCGTCGAGGAGCATTTCCCGAAAGCGAAGACGAGGCAATGGTCGAGACCAATTTCGACCGGAAGCGATAAGGTGCCTCGGTGAAGACGCAGCTCAAGGGCGGTCCGATCAACCGGACGATCATCTTTCGGACAAGCGCTGCACCGTCTGGAACCCGAAAGGCCGGGGCCGTGGTCGAGCGGGCGATCTTCCAGCGGGTCGCACGGCCGCTCAGGCGGTGCCACCGCCGTGTGCAGGCTCCCTCCGCCCGGAGCCACCCGTCCGGGGCGGTGCGCGACTTCCCGAGATTCGGCGCGGTGAAATCCAGCGCGGGAATCGTGTGGGGTGCGATGACTTCCGGTGGCGGTGTTTTCGCAAGAAGGGTTGACACGGGGTGCGGGGTGCTGGACGCTCTTAACCGCCACCGCCCAGGACATTCGGAAAGGGTGATCTTCCCGCATAAATTGTTAGCGCTAACAATAATCGTCGGAGCTGCCGCGCGGCCAGGGGCCGACCGCCGGGGGCCGCAGGAGACACGCGCCCACCTGCGGAGTACGGGCGGCGGTGGCGGAAACTTTCACGCGACCCCCGCCGTCGAATGACGGCAGGAAGCGGGCGACCGGGCTTCCGGCCGGAACCCGATCGGGGCCGCGGCCGGTCCGGAATTCGATGTCCGGGCGCATTCCCTGGCCTTTCCGGCGGGCCGCCCGGTGAATTCGGGTGCGGCGGACCGCGCCGTCCCGCGGCGCGTCGGGAAATCCCCGGAGGAATCCCGTCCGCAGGGCGCCGAATTCCTCCCCCGGAACGCGTCCGCCGCGCCCGCAGGGCGACGGACCCCACCACGCTCCCACCACGCTCCCGGCGCGCGCACCCGCGGGTCGCGCGCGTCCCACCACTCACGCCAGGAGGCGACCCCGTGCTCCACCCGAACCGACACGTCTTACCGCGAGCGGCGCGATCCCGCCCGCGCAGGGCACTCGCGCACCTGCTCCCGGCCCTGCTCCTGGCGCTGGTGATCCCGCTGCTCACCCCGGGCGCGGCCGCGCCCGCCGCCGCCACGCCTGCCGCCGCCGCCCTGGGCAACGGCCTGGCCGCCACCCCGCAGATGGGCTTCAACGACTGGAACGCCTACGGCTGCAACGTCTCCGAGTCGCTGATCAAGACCACGGCGCTGGCCATGCACAACAACGGCATGCAGAGCGCCGGGTACACCTACGTCAACATCGACGACTGCTGGATGACCCACTCCCGGGGCGCCGACGGACGCCTCGTCCCCGACCCGGCCAAGTTCCCGGACGGGATCAAGGGCACCGCCGACTACGTCCACTCGCTGGGCCTGAAGCTGGGCATCTACGAGGACGCCGGACTGCAGACCTGCGCCGGCTTCCCCGGCAGCCTCGGGCACGAGACCACCGACGCCCAGTCCTTCGCCGCCTGGGGCGTGGACTACCTGAAGTACGACAACTGCTACGCCGGGCCGGGCTGCGCGCTGAACTCCTGCCCCAACGGCACCAAGGCGCCCGCCCAGACCCGCTACGCCACGATGCGCGACGCGCTGGCCGCGACGGGACGGCCCATCCTGTTCAGCCTGTGCAACTGGGGCGAGGACAACGTGTGGACCTGGGGCGCGGGCACCGGCAACAGCTGGCGCACCACCGGTGACATCAACGCCAGCTACTCCAGCATGCTGTCGATCTTCCACGCCAACGTGCAGCTGGCCCCCTACGCCGGCCCGGGCCACTGGAACGACCCGGACATGCTGGAGGTCGGCAACGGCTCCCTCAGCGACACCGAGAGCCGCACGGAGTTCAGCCTCTGGTCCGAGATGGCCGCGCCGCTGATCGCCGGCACCAACATCGCCTCGGCCGGCGCGAACACCCTCGCCACGCTCACCAACACCCGGGTGATCGCCGTGGACCAGGACCCGCTGGGCAGGCAGGGCACCATGGTCTCCGCCGGCAACGGCCTCGACGTGCTGGCCAAGCCGCTGGCCAACGGCGACGTCTCCGTGGTCCTGTTCAACGAGACCGGCTCGACCGCCACCATCACCACCTCCGCCGCCGCGATCGGCAAGACCGGGGCGGCGAGCTACGGCCTCACCGACCTGTGGACCGGCGCCACCTCGACCACCACGGGCACCATCAGCGCCACCGTCCCGGCCCACGGCACCACCATGCTCCGGGTCAGCGGCGGCACCGGCGGCGGAACGGCCACCAGCGGACCGGTGCGCGCCGCGGGCGCGGGCAAGTGCCTGGACGTGCCGAACTCGACCACCACCGCGGGCACCCAGGTGCAGATCTGGGACTGCAACAACCAGGCCAACCAGCAGTGGACGCACACCGCCGCCAACCAGCTGACCGTCTCCCTGGGCGGCACGCAGCTCTGCCTCGACGCGTACGACAACCAGACCGCGCCCGGCACCAAGGCGATCATCTGGACCTGCAACAACCAGGTGAACCAGCAGTGGCGGGTGAACACCGACGGCACGATCACCAGCGTCCAGTCCGGACTCTGCCTCGACGTCACCGGCAGGTCCACCGCCAACGGCGCCCTGATCGACCTGTGGACCTGCAACGGCCAGAGCAACCAGCAGTGGGCCCTGTGAAGCCCCCGCGGCGGCGGCCCGGCGCGCATCCCGGGCCCGCCGCCGTCCACCACGCCCCACGCCCCACGCCCACCCGACGAGCCGCAGGGAGCCCCCGTGCCTGACAGCCGCTGTCCGGACCACCCGACGTCCGCACCCCCGCCCCGTGCCCGACTCCGCACGCTGGTCCGCATGTTCGCCACCGTCCTGCTGGTCGTCGGCACCGTGACCGGCACCGGAGGACTCGCCGGCACCGCGCAGGCCGCCACCACCGGCCCCTGCGACCTCTACGCGGCGGGCGGCACGCCCTGCGTCGCCGCGCACTCCACCACCCGCGCCCTCTACGCGGCGTACGGCGGAGCGCTCTACCAGGTCCGCCGGGCCTCGGACGGCCGGACGCAGAACATCGCCCCCGTCGCCGCCGGGGGCGTCGCCAACGCGGCCGCCCAGGACGCCTTCTGCGCCGGCACCCCGTGCGTGGTCACGATCGTCTTCGACCAGTCCGGGCACGGGAACGACCTCGCCTACCAGGGCCCCGGCGGCGCCGGCGGCAGCGACACCCCGGCCAGCGCCACCAGCGAGGCCCTCGCCCTCGGCGGGGCCAAGGCGTACTCGCTCTACATCAACCCCGGCAACAGCTACTGGCACGACGGGTCCTCCTCCGGGATGCCGCTGGGCAGCGCCCCCCAGGGCGCGTACATGGTGACCAGCGGGACGCACGTCAACGGCGGCTGCTGCTTCGACTACGGGAACAGCGAGACGGACCGCAGGGCGGACGGCGCGGGAGCCATGAACGCCATCTACTTCGGGACGAGTTGCTGGTTCGGCGGCTGCCCCGGGACCGGCCCGTGGGTGCAGGCCGACCTGGAGTACGGCCTGTACTCCGGCGGCAGCCAGTCCTGGAACCAGAACCAGCGGGCCTTCACCAGCCGCTACGTCACCGCGATGCTGAAGAACAACGGCACCACCCGCTTCGCACTGAAGGGAGGTGACGCCCAGTCCGGCGGGCTCACCACGCTCTGGAACGGCGCGCTCCCGCCCGGCTACAGCCCGATGAAGCAGCAGGGCGCCGTCATCCTCGGCAGCGGCGGCGACTGCTGCAACGGCAACACCAACCAGAGCCTGGGCACCTTCTACGAGGGCGCCGTCGTCAGCGGCTATCCGTCCGACGCCACGGACGACGCCGTCCAGGCCAACATCGCCGCGGCCGGCTACAGCACCGGCACCGGCAGCACGACCGGGCCGCTGCACGCCGTCGGCGCCGGGAAGTGCCTGGACGTCCCGGGCTCCAGCACCACCGGCGGCACCCGGACCCAGACCTACTCCTGCTCCGGCGGGGCGAACCAGACCTGGACCGCCACGCCCTCCGGCCAGCTGACGGTGTACTCCGGCAGCAGCCAACTGTGCCTGGACGCCGAGGCCAAGGGCACCGCCAACGGCACCAGGGCGATCGTCTGGCCCTGCAACGGGCAGCCCAACCAGCAGTGGGTCCGCAATGCCAACGGCACCGTCACCGGCGTCCAGTCGGGGCTCTGCCTGGACGTCAGCGGAGCGTCGACGGCGAACGGCGCCGCCGTCCAGCTGTGGACCTGCAGCGGGCAGAGCAACCAGCAGTGGAAGCTCGGCTGAGCCCCTGACGGCCGACCGGCCCCCGCCCCGGGCCACCCCCGGCGGGGGCCGCGGCCGACCCTTTCGGTGGGAGGGCGGGGGGGGGGCCTTGGGGGGGGCG
>NZ_BAAANS010000049.1:0-63995 GCF_039529925.1 Kitasatospora saccharophila
GGCGGCGGGCTGGGGATGGTGGGGGGGAGGTCGCCTGGCGGCGGGCCGGGGAGGGGCCGGGGGATGGTCGTGGCGCCCGCTCAGTGCCTGGGCCGGGGCGGGCGTCGAGGGCACGGGGGGTGGTCGTGGCGCCCGCTGAGCTCCTGGGCCGGGCGGGCGTGGAGGGCGCGGGGCGGGGGTCAGTAGCCGTTCTGGGACTCGGCCAGGTGGACGCCCAGGCTCTCCAGGCCGTACAGGAACATCTCGACGCCGACCGCGGCCAGGAGCAGGCCCAGCAGGCGGGACAGCACCTCCAGGGAGGTGCGCCGGCTGGCCCGTAGCAGGGGGGCGAGCAGCAGCACGCACAGGCAGTCCACCGCGATCACCGCGACGTACATGGCGGCGACCGTGGAGTGCCAGCCCAGGGTGTCCCGGGTCAGCGACTCGACCAGCAGGGCGGTGATCGCCAGCGGGCTGGCCACGTACGGCAGCAGCAGTTCGCGGATGCCGTCGGCGAGGGGGTTGGCGAGGTGGGCGTCCTCCTTGGAACCGCCGAGGTGGACGCCCAGTACCAGGGCGACCGCGTAGATGAAGAAGATCACCCCGCCGGCGAGCTGCAGCGACTGGTCGGAGATGTGGAACAGCGCGGCCATGAAGTCCGCGCTGTAGGCCAGCACCAGGCCGACCACGGCCGCGACCAGCGAGGAGACCAGGGTGAGCTTGCGCAGTTCGGCCGGGGCGCGGGTCTGGCTGAGCTGCGCGAAGGCGAGCAGCACCTTCGGCGGGCCGACCACGGCGAAGAAGGTGACGAAGACGGTGCTCAAGGTGATCGCCGACATGCGCCCATGATGGGCCGTCAGCGCAGCCGAACCGTGACGCCACCCTGGCGCAGCACGTCGAGGACCGCGTCGAAGTAGGAGACCTCCCGCGCGTCCGGCCCGGTCACCCGGCGGGTGAGCGCCCGGGCGGAGTCCGTCGCCCGCCGCCAGACCAGCACGAACGGCGGCTCGGGGCCGAAGCCGCCGCGCAGGCAGTCGGCCAGCGCGTCCAGGTTGCCGCCGTAGTAGCCGTCGGGGGCGGCCACGGCGCGGCCCAGCTCGGTCCAGAGCGCGGGCTCGTCGGTGATCCGCTCGCCGGGCAGGACGTACTCGGGCGGCTGGGGCGGGGTCGGCACGGGGGACTCCTGTCGGTGGGTGCGCGTCGCCCGGATGGCTCCGCCGGGTCGAACGGGGCCGGTGCGCGCGTTGGGATGGCCCTAACTCTTCTCTTCCACACCAGGGGCCACATCATGACCTGTCTGCACCGCAAGGATCTCGGGCTGCTGGCGCTGCGCGCCGCCGTCGGCGGCGTCCTGTTCGCGCACGGGACGCAGAAGCTGTTCGGCTGGTTCGGCGGCGCCGGGCCGGAGGGCACCGCGCAGGCCATGGAGCACATGGGCTTCGTCCCGGGCGAGCGCAGCGCGTACGCGGCCGGGCTGGGCGAGGCGGGCGGCGGCGCGCTGCTCGCGGTCGGCCTGGCCACCCCCGCGGCCGGGTCGATCATCGCCGGGACGATGGCGGGCGCGATCTCGGTGCACGCCCCGGCGGGCTTCTTCGCGCACGGCGGCGGCTACGAGTACCCGGCCCTGCTGGGCGCCTGCGGGCTGGCCCTGGGCGTGGCCGGGGCGGGCCGCTACTCGCTGGACGCCGCGCTGCGCCACCGGCTGGCCCGCCCCTGGGTGGGGGCGCTGGCGTTCGCGGCCAGCGCGGTGGGCGCGGCGGCGGTGCTGACCAGCCGCCAGGACGAGGTGCGCCGCCGGGAGGCCCGGGCCGCGGACGACGCGGCCCGCGAGGAGGGCAGCGGGCTCTCCTGACCGGCCGGGCCCCCCGACCCGCCGGCCCCCGGCCGGCCGGGCCTCCTGAACCCCCGTACGCCCGCCGGGCGTTCGCAACCGAAGGGATCATCCGTTGACGAAGCGATCGATGCGGACCGCCGCCGGGTGGACGGCGGCCGTCCTGCTGGGCGGCGCGGTGCTGGCCGGCTGCTCCTCGGACGGTTCGCCGTCCCCGGCAGCGTCCTCGGCGCTGGAGGGCGCCAAGTCGGCGGTGGCCTCGGCGGCCTCCTCGGCCACCGCGGCGCTCGGCTCGGCGGCCTCCTCGCTGGGCGCCTCGGCGCAGGCCGCCGCGTCCTCGGCGCTGGCGAGCGTGAAGGGCGGGCTGGACGCCAAGGACGACGTGGCGCTGGGGACGGCCACCACCGGCTCGGACGGGAAGCTGTCGGTTCCGCTGACGGTCACCAACCACGGTTCCGACTCCGGCAAGTACACGATTCAGGTCAACTTCGAGGACGGGTCGGGAAACCTGCTCGACGCGGTGGTGGTGAACGTCCCGGAGGTGGCCGCGGGCGCGTCCGCGCAGGCCACGGCGGAGAGCAACCGTTCGTTGGAGGGCAGTGTGACGCCCGTGGTGGCGAATGCGCTGCGGTACTGACCGGACACCGAACCTTAAGCGTGGCGTAAGCGTCAGATCCCGCTCTTGACGGCCGAGTTGGTCTAGTCCATTTTACTTGGCAGGTGCAGGGAGCCCCTGGGCCGGCGCCGGTGGTTTAGACCACCGGCGCCGGTTCGGCTTACCCGCACCTGGTGTTTGTGCAGGCCAAAGCTCGATTCCCCTGTCATGCCCAGGCCGTGTGACCCCACCTCGCACGGTTCGTGCCCGGTCTTGACAGGACCCCCACAACCAGGAGTCACGCAGCCATGCTTCGTTCCGTTTCCCCCCAGTCGCCCTCGCGGCGGCGGCCGAAGAGCTGGGCCGCGCTCGCGGCCGGCACCGCGGCTTCCCTGCTGCTCGGCGGCACCCTGGCGCTGACCGGCGGGACCGCCCAGGCGGCCCCGACCAACTCGACCGGCGCCGCGGCCACCAGCGGTGGCATCAAGGTCGCGTACTTCGACCAGTGGTCGATCTACTCGAACGCGTACTACCTCAAGACGATGCAGGACACGGGCGCCGCCGGGAAGCTCGACTACATCATCTACGACTTCGCGAACATCAACCCGACCACCCTCTCCTGTTTCGAGGCCAACAAGGCCGCGTCGCAGAACGAGGACGACCCCAACGCGGGTGACGGCGCGGGTGACTCGTTCGCCGACTACCAGAAGAGCTTCGGCGCCGACATCTCGGTCGACGGCGTGGGCGACACCTGGAACCAGCCGATCGTCGGCAACTTCAACCAGCTGAAGAAGCTGAAGGCGAAGAACCCGAACCTCAAGGTTCTGATGTCGATCGGCGGCTGGACCTACTCGAAGTACTTCTCCGACGCCGCGGCCACCGACGCTTCCCGCAAGAAGCTGGTGTCCTCCTGCATCGACATGTTCATCAAGGGCAACCTGCCCTCCGAGGGCGGCTACGGCGGCCCGGGCACCGGCGCCGGCATCTTCGACGGCTTCGACCTGGACTGGGAGTACCCGGGCGGCAACGGCCACACCGGCAACCACGCCTCCCCCAACGACAAGCAGAACTTCACCGCTCTGCTCGCCGAGTTCCGCAGCCAGCTGGACGCCCAGGGCAAGACCGACGGCAAGACCTACGGCCTCGCGGCCGCGGTCGGCGCCGGCCAGGACAAGATCAAGCAGGTCGAGACCGACAAGATCGGCCAGTACCTGACCTTCCTGGACATCATGACGTACGACATGCACGGCGGTTGGGAGGCCCAGGGCCCGACCAACCACCAGGCCCCGATCTACACCAACCCGAACGACCCGATGAACCCGGTCCCGGGTGGCAACGGCAAGTACTCGGTGGACGCGGCGGTCAAGGCCTACACCGTGGGTGACCCGCAGTACGGCATCCCCGGCGGCTTCCCGGCGAAGAAGATCAACGTCGGCATCCCGTTCTACTACCGCGGCTGGACCGGCGTCTCGGCCGGCACCACCCACGGCCTGTTCCAGAAGGCGTCCGCCCCGGCCCCCGGCGGCACCTACTCCGGCGGCGTCGCCGGCATCAAGATGTACAAGGAGCTCAACGGCTTCGTCGACAACCCGGCGTACACCTACTGGGACGACATCGCCAAGACCGCGTACTTCTACGACGGCACCACCTTCTGGTCCGGCGAGAACGCCCAGTCCATCCAGGCCAAGCTCGACTACGCGCACTGCAACGGCCTCGGCGGCTCGTTCATGTTCTCCATGTACGACCTGGGCACCCAGACCGCGCTGTTCGACAAGACGGTGACCGCCACCAACGGCTCCGCCGCCTCCTGCCCGGCCGCCCCGACCGGCTCGGCCACCCCGTCTGCCTCGGCCTCCGCCTCGCAGTCGGCCAGCCCGTCCGCGTCGGCCTCCGCCTCCGCCTCGGCCTCCGCGTCGGCCTCGGCCTCCGCCTCCGCGTCCTCCTCCGCCTCGACCGGCGCCTGCGCCGGTGCCCCGAGCTGGAGCGCCGCGACCGTCTACGCGACCCCGACCAAGGTCTCCTGGAAGGGCCACTACTACACCAACAAGTGGTGGACCACCAACGAGGACCCGAGCCTGAGCGGCGCCTGGGGCGCCTGGACCGACAACGGCGCCTGCTGATCACCTGATCACCCGGCACCGCTGATCGACTGATCAACCCCGCGAGGGGCGCGAGGAGAGAGATCTCCCCGCGCCCCTCGTTCGCTTTTCCCGGGCGGTGCGGGCGGTGCGGGCGCTACGGCCGGTGCGGCCGGTCAGCAGGTCAGGTCGTCGGTGCGGCCGAGCGCGTCCGGCTGGGTCTCCTCGATCCGGCGCAGCATCCGGGTCAGCGTGGCGGCCAGCTCGGGGCGGGTCCCGGCCGCCACGTCCTGGAGCAGGTCGGCCTCGAAGACGGCGGCCATCCGCATCAGCTCCAGCCACTTGTCGCGGCCCTCGGCGGTCAGCTCGATGATCACCCGGACCCGGTTGGCCTCGTCGCGCTCCCGGGTGACCAGGCCCTCGGCGACCATCCGGTCGATCCGGTGGGTCATCGCGGCCGGGGTCAGGCCGAGCCGCTTGGCCAGCTCGCCCGGGCCCAGCTGGTAGGGGGCGCCGGCGAACACCAGGGCCTTGAGCACCTCCCACTCGGCGGAGGTGATGCCGAGGGTGGCCAGCTGGCGGCCGTACGCCACGTTCATCCGGCGGGCGAGCCGGGACAGGGTGGAGACGATGGTCTCCACCTGCGGGTCCACGGTGGGGAATTCCCGCTGGTAGACGGCCACCTGCTCGGCGATGCCGAGCTCGGCGGCGGTCGGGGGCTCCGCTCTGCGTGCGCTCATGCGTTCATTGTTCCACGCAGGGTGCAGCCGTTAAGCCTTTGACGCCTTAAGCTTCGGATGGTAAGACTTTAGGTCTGAAATCTTACGGAGTAAAGGCCGGACCGAGGGGTCCGGCCCGACGCAGGTGAAGAGGGGTGTGCAGTGAAGGAGTGGGGCGGCCGACTGCGCCGCGTCCAGATCGGCAACGCGCTCAGCGCGTTCGGCAGCGGGTTCACCCTGCCGTACATGTTCGTGTACGTGGACCAGGTGCGCGGCCTCGGCTCCGCGGCGGCGGGCGCGGTGTTCACCGTGTTCGCGCTCGCCGCGCTGGCCGTGCTGCCGTTCACCGGCCGCGGCATCGACCGGTACGGGCCGCGCCCGGTGCTGCTGGCCGGCACCGTGCTGGCCGCCGTCGGCGCGTTCGCCTTCGGGCAGGCCGCGAGCACGCCCGGGCTGCTGCTCTCCTCCTTCCTGTTCGGTGCGGGCGTCACCACCTGCCAGCCCGCGCTCGCCACGATGATCGTCCGCTGCACCGGGCGCACCGAGCGCTCCCGCGCCTTCGCGCTCCAGTTCACCCTGGTCAACCTCGGCATGGGCATCGGCGCCCTGGTCGGCGGCCAGATCGTCGACACCGCCGACCCGGCCAGCCTGACCAGGCTGTTCACCATCGAGGCGGTGACCTTCCTCGGCCTGGCCGCCGTCACCGGCACCGCGAAGATGCCTCCGGCGGTCGTCGAACCGGACCCGGCCGGGGCGGCGGGCGGCAGCGCTGCGGCCGGCGGCCCGGCGAAGGGCGGCGGGCTGCGGGCGATGGTCGCCGACAAGGCGATGCTGCGGCTGTGCGTCCTCGCCGGACTGATCTTCTTCACCTGCTACGGGCAGTTCGAGTCCGGCGTCGCCGCGTTCGCCACCGACACCGTCGGCACCGCGCCCTCCACCCTCGGCCTCGCCATCGGCGCCAACGCGCTGACCATCGTGCTGCTGCAGATGTTCGTCGTCCGGATCACCGAGCGCCGCCGCCGCACCACCGCGATGGCCGCCGCCGGCGCGGTCTGGCTGGCCGCCTGGGGCATGGCCGTGGTCGCCGGGCTGATCCGCACCGAGACGATGGCCGCGACGGTCGCGATCGTCGCCGTCTACGCCCTGTTCGGCGTCGGCGAGTCGCTGCTCGCCCCCACCATGGGCCCGATCGTCGCCGACCTCGCCCCCAGCCGGCTGCTCGGCACCTACAACGCCGGGTACGCCCTGGTGAAGCAGATCGCCGTCGCCGTCGGCCCCGCCGTCGGCGTCCTCCTGGTCGGCTCGGGGACGTGGCCGCTGTACCTCGCCGCGATGGCGCTGTGCACGCTGCTGATCGTCGCCCTCGCCGTTCGCCTGCGCGAGCACCTCACGCCCGCGCAGGACAACGTCCGGGTGCTGGCCGTGCAGCAGCACGAACTGCGCGAGCTCCAGACGGCGGCCTGAGCCGGCGGACGGGCGTGCACCATCAGGGGCCCGGGGAACGGCGGGTCGATGCTGCTGACGGCCGGAGCCCATCGAAGGTTCGTGCTGCTGCGTGTAGTGAACAGAACCAGAAGCTCACGCGCGCAACGGCAGTGAACCGCCCGCAGCCACGGGCTCGCCGTTCCCCGAGCCCCTGAGTGCGCGCTCCGCCGAGCCCCTGGATGTGCCTCCTAGCGGGCGATCGGCATCAGGAGGGAGAAGGTGTCGGCGCGGGCGGGGAAGCGGATGGCGAGGGGGGCGATCGGGCCGCCGAGTTCGAGGACGAGTTGCTCGGCGGTGCCGGCGGCTTCGAGGAGGTACTCGCGGTTGACGTGCACCAGCAGGTCGGTGGTGGTGGCGGAGAGGGCGTCGGCGGGGGTGGCGGTCAGGACGGTGGCGGGGGTGCCGTCGGCGGTCTCCTCGGGGAGGGCGCGGAGTTGGGCGGCGGTCAGGGTGATGCGGTGGGTGGGCTCCAGGCGGAGCAGGCGGCGGTAGTCGGGGAAGTCGGCTTCGGCGGGTTCGCCGGAGAGGGTGCGGCCGGCCGCGCGGATGGTGAAGTGGGCGCCGTCGAAGGTGAGTTCGGCCTCCTCGGCGTCGGCGAGCAGGGCCCGGGCGGCGTCCGCGAGGGCGGTGGGGAGCAGGGCGGAGGCGGGCGGGCCGTCCAGGGTGGCGGGGCAGTCGGCGACGGCCAGCCGGTAGCGGTCGGTGGCGACCAGGTGGAGCGCGCCGTCCTCCGCGTCCAGGAAGACGCCGGCGACGGCGGGCAGCGCGGCGTCGGCGGGGGCGGCGAAGCGCACCGCGTCCAGGGCGGCGGCCAGGGCGGGGGCGGGGACGGTCAGGCGGGTCTGCGGCACGGGGTGCTCCCGGGAGTCGATCAGGTCACGGACGGCGGAGAGCTCCCGGCGGGCGTCGGTCAGGCCGTCCTCCAGGCGGCGCAGGTGCGCGTCCAGCTCGGCCCTGGCCTCGGCCGGGGTGCCGGTCAGCACCCGGGTGATCCCGGCCAGCGGCAGGCCGACCCGGCGCAGCCGGGCCAGCAGGCGGGCGTCCGGCAGCTGCTCGTCGGCGTACCAGCGGTACCCGGTGTGCGGGTCGACGGCGGCGGGGGCGAAGACGCCCGCGCCGTCGTAGAACCGCAGGGCGCTGACGCCCAGGCCGCTGGCCCGGGCCATTTCGCCGATGCTGCGCATGGTGCTCTCCACGTGGTTGACCCTGGTCCCTCGACCTGGTCGAGGGTCAACCGTAACGGCGCTGGGCGCGCGGGGGAGAATGCTCCGGGCACCCTGGTCCGCCGCCCGCGAGGGCTCGCGGCCGCAGGCTAGGATGCGGACATTGCGGACAAGTCGTCAACTGTGGTCGAACGGGGAGGGTATGGCGCTGGCGGTGACGGAGCGGCGGCAGCAGCGGGAACGGGAGACGGTGCGCGCCGCGCCGGCGAAGGACAGGTACCGGTGGTGGGGCCCGCTGGCGGTGGCCGTCTTCGCCGGAGTGCTGCGGCTGTGGAACCTGGGGTACCCGCACGCCTTCGTCTTCGACGAGACGTACTACCCCAAGGACGCCTGGGCGCTGTGGCACACGGGCTACGAGACGGCCTGGCCGGACAACGCGAACCAGCTGATCCTGGGCGACCCCCAGGTGATCCCGACGGGCAAGGCCGCCGCGTTCATCGCGCACCCCCCGCTCGGCAAGTGGATCATCGGCCTGGGCACCCACTTCTGGGGCCTGCACCCCTTCGGCTGGCGGATCGCCGTCGCCGTGCTCGGCACGCTCAGCGTGCTGATGGTGGCCCGGATCGGGCGGCGGCTGTTCCGCTCCACCCTGATCGGCTGCGTCGCCGGGCTGCTGATGGCCGTCGACGGCCTGCAGTTCGTGATGAGCCGGGTCGGCCTGCTGGACGGCGTCTCCGCGTTCCTGGTGCTCGGCGCGTTCGGCGCCCTGCTGGTCGACCGCGACCGCACCCGGGACCTGCTGCGCGCCGCCCGGGCCGAGGGCGGCCGGGCCGCCGACGAGGTCCGGTTCGGCCTGCGCCCCTGGCGGCTGGCCGCCGGCGTGCTGCTCGGCGCGGCCTGCGCCGTCAAGTGGACCGGCGCGCCCGCGCTCGCCGTGTTCACCGTCCTCGTCCTGCTCTGGGACCAGGCCGGGCGGCGCGCCGCCGGGGCCCGGCACCCCTGGCGGTCGATGCTCCGGCGCGACCTGTGGCCCGCCGCCGTGTCGATGCCGCTGGCCGGGCTGCTCACCTACGTGCTGTCCTGGACCGGCTGGCTGGCCACCGACGGCGGCTACGACCGGCACTGGGCGGACGGGCGCTCCGGGGCCTTCAGCTGGGTGCCGGCGCCGCTGCGCAGCCTGTGGCACTACCACTCGGAGATCTGGCACTTCAACACCACCCTGACCTCCCCGCACACCTACCAGTCGAACCCGTGGAGCTGGCTGGTCCAGGGCCGCCCGGTCTCGATGTACTGGGAGCAGGTGCAGAACGGGCAGAAGGGCTGCACCGCGCCCGAGGGCTGCGCCAGCCAGATCCTCGCGCTGGGCACCCCCGTCCTGTGGTGGGCGGCCTGCTTCGCGCTGGCGTACGCGCTCTACCGCTGGTTCTTCCGCCGGGACTGGCGCTCCGGCGCGCTCCTGGCCGCCGTCGCCGCCGTCTACCTGCCCTGGTTCCGCTACCAGGAGCGCACCGTCTTCTCCTTCTACATGGTGGTGCTGGTGCCGTTCCTGTGCCTGGCCGTCGCGCAGATGCTCGGCGCGATGCTCGGCCCGGAGGGCAGCACGCCCAGCCGCCGCCGGTGGGGCGCGGCCGGGGCCGGGCTGATCGTGGTCGCCGTCATCGGGTGCTTCGCGTTCTTCTACCCGCTGTACACGGCGGAGGTGATCCCGATGTCCGACTGGCACACCCGGATGTGGTTCACCAGCTGGATCTGACGCCTTGACCTTCCGTCACGTCGCCGCAGGCGGCGCCCAACTCCTGCCGGTCACCCCGGCGTTGGGCGCCGCCTGCGCCGTGCTGCTGGCCGTCGCCGCGCTGGTCGCCGGCCGGGGCGGCCTCGGGCACGGCCGGGCGGTGCTGCGGGCCGGGCTGCGGGCGGCCGTCCAACTGGCCCTGGTCGCCCTGGTGATCGCCTGGGTGGTGCGCTCGCTGTGGACGTCCGCGCTGTTCGTGCTGCTGATGTTCGCCGTCGCGGTGCGCACCGCCGGGCGGCGGATCGGCGAGGGCGGGCGGCGCGAGGGGGAGGGCGGGCGGCGGGAGGGGCGCGGTGCCGCCGGGCCCGGTGCCGCCGGGCGCTGGGAGTGGGGGTGGGCGGCGGTGCCGATCGCCGCCGGGGTGCTGCCCGTCCTGCTGCTGCTCGCCGCGACCGGGCTGCTGCCCGCCGAGGGCATCACCGTGATCCCGGTGGCCGGCATCCTGATCGGCGGG
The DNA here is from genome assembly GCF_039529925.1 of Kitasatospora saccharophila. Taxonomy (NCBI): domain Bacteria; kingdom Bacillati; phylum Actinomycetota; class Actinomycetes; order Kitasatosporales; family Streptomycetaceae; genus Kitasatospora; species Kitasatospora saccharophila. The sequence goes on from NZ_BAAANS010000049.1 coordinate 10,097, forward strand.
GCGCTCACCGCGACCTCGCTGGCCGGACGCCGGGCCCTGGACGAGCTGCGGCTGCGGCACGGTGAGGTGGAGGCCGCGCTCGCGCTGGGCTTCGAGGACCGCGACGCCCGGCTGGAGGTCTGCCGGACCGCCGCCGCGACCTCCCTCGTCCCCGCCCTCGACCAGACCCGCACGGTCGGCCTGGTCACCCTGCCCGGCGCGTTCGTCGGCATGCTGCTCGGCGGGGCGACGCCCGTGCAGGCCGGGGCGGTGCAGCTGTTCGTGCTGGTCGCGCTGCTCGCGGTGGAGGCGGTCGCGGTGACGGCGGTGCTGGAACTGGTCGGCCGGGGGCTGGTCGGGGCGGCCGTCGGCGTCCGGTAGGCTCTGCCCGTTGTTGAAGGGGAGTAGCCCTCCACCGGACCGTCGACATACTGGCCCGTCCCTCGTGGACAGCCCGGCGCCCGGGGCACCCTGCGGGGTGTCGGCGAGACCTTCGGCCGCAGTGCTGTGACCATGAACCAGTGCTGCCGGGCCGAGGCGTCCCCTGCTGCGGGTGGCTCCGGGCGCGGCGGCCCCGAGACGGAGAGAACCCCCGCCACCGATGAACAGTCTGACCATCGCCGCGCTGACGTTCGGCATCATCTTCCTCGCCGAACTCCCGGACAAGACCGCCCTGGCCAGCCTGGTCCTCGGCACCAAGTACCGGGCCGGCTACGTCTTCGCGGGCATCGCCGCCGCGTTCGCCCTCCAGGTCGGCCTGGCGCTGGCCGCCGGCAGCCTGCTCGCCCTGCTGCCGCAGCGCTGGGTCGAGGGCATCACCGGCCTGCTGTTCCTCGGCGGCGCCGCCATGCTGCTGTGGCACAAGGAGGAGGAGGACGACGGCGCCGAGGGCAAGGAGCCCGCGAACCACTCCTTCTGGAAGGTGGCCGGCACCAGCTTCGTCATCGTCGCGGTCGCCGAGTTCGGCGACCTCACCCAGATCATGACCGCCAACCTCGCCGCCAAGTACAGCGACCCGCTGGCCGTCGGCCTGGGCGCCTGGCTGGCGCTGTGCGCGGTCGGCGGCGTCGCCATCGTCGGCGGGCAGAAGCTGCTCCGGCACGTGCCGATGAAGGTCATCGTACGGGTCGCCGCACTGGCGATGATCGCGCTGGCGGCGTGGAGCCTGTTCAAGGCGGTCACCGGCTGACGCCGGGTCACCTCCGGTCGGGCGCGAGGACCCGGGCGCGCAGGGTCAGCAGTTTCGGCCCTGCGGCGTCTGGGCCAGGGCGGTCTGGGTGGCCGCGTCGTAGACCCCGTCCTGGTACTGCCGGGGCTTCCCGTCGCCGAACAGGTCGCGCTGGACGCCCGACAGGACCTGCCGCGTCCAGTCGCCGAAGCCCGGCTGGTTGCTGCGGGTGCGGTCCATGGTGAGCGCGCCGATCTGGTTGCACCGGTAGGCCATCAGCGCCTGCTGCATCTGCGTCACCTCCGGGCCGGTGTCGCCGAACTTCAGCACCTTGCCGGTGGTCGGCGGGGGCGGCGTGCTCTCGGTGGTCGGGGCGGCCGGGGTGCTCGGTGCGGGCGGGGCCTCGGTGGTCGGGGCGGCGGCGGCCTTGGTGGTGGTCGTCTGGGTCGGGCGGGCCGTGCTGCGGGTTGGCGAGGCGCTCTCCGCCGGCTCGGCCGGGGCGGAGGTTTCGGCGGCCGGGGTGGGCTCGGCGGGGGTCGGCGTCACCTCGGCCGGGGAGGTCACCGCCGGGCCGCTCGGTGCGGGCAGCGCGTCGTCCACCTTCGCCGGACCGCCGGAGGACAGCAGCATCGCCAGGGCCACGCCCAGCGCGGTCACGCCGACCGCACCGCCCGCGATCACCAGTCGGCGGCGGTCGGCGCTCTGCCGCCGCTGCTCGCGCCGGTCGGCCCGGCTGACCGGGTCGTCCGCGCCGTCCTCGCGGAAGGTGAACATGCCGAGGTCGGTGCCGGGCGTCCCGGACCACTCCTCCTCGCCGGGCCCGTCCTCGCCGTACTGCGCGTCGTGGCCGCCGAGTTCGAGCAGCTGGGTCGCCTCGGCCCCGGAGGGCGGCGGCGCCGACGGGTACCCGGCCGGGGCGGGCTGCGGCGGCACCGGGCCCAGGGTGAGCGGCATGGTCTGCTCGACGGCCGGCAGCGGCTCCTGGACCGGCCCCGGCGGCGGGATCGGCACGAAACGGCCCGGTGCGCCCTGGGGTCCGCCCTGCGGGGCCCGGGGCGGGGCCTGCGGCGGGACGGGCGGCAGCAGTTGGGTCGCGGTGGCGTCCGGGTGCGGCTGCCCGGCGGGCCCGGCGGCCTGCGGCGGGCCGAACGGGCTGGCGGACTGCGGGACGTGCGGGGCCCGGTGCGGGGGCGGCGGGGGTGCGGTGGGCGGTCCGGTGATCGGCTGCACGGCGGGGGGCCGCGCGGCGGTCGTCGGCACGGACACCGGGGGAACGGCGATCGGCGCGGCGGCCGCCGGGGGTGCGGCGACCGGCTGCACCGGGGACGGGCCGACCCGGGTGGCGAACGGGTCGACCGCCGGGTCACCGGCCTCCACCACGGAGGTTCCGGCCACGTACGGCCGGACCAGCGGCGGGCCCTCCAGGTGGGGGAGGACCGCGGTCTCCTCGGTCGCGGAGACGGCGTCGCAGGCGCAGCCGCCGGCCGTGCGTGCGGTACCGCAGCGGGGGCAAGGCTCTGCCGGCATGGGCCGGTCCTCCTCGGGTCGGAATCGAACGGGGGTGATTATGCAGGAGCAATCCCCGGGGCGACAGGGACGCCCGGGCCCTGACCCGCTTCCCGTCCGGTTCGGCACCGTTTGGGACGGTTGCGGACGGCCGTCCCGCCCGCTTCCCCCGCAGGTCGCCCCGGACCGGGGCCTGGCCGTCCGCTCAGTCGTCGAGGGCTCCGGCGTCCGCTCCGGCGTCCGGGGTGCCGCCCTGTTCGCGGAACCGCTGCGGGCTGATCCCCCGGACCCGCTTGAACGCGGCGCTCAGCGCGAACCCGCTGCCGTAGCCGACCCGGCGGGCGACGGCGGCCAGGGTGGCGTCCGGCTCGGTCAGCAGGTCGGCGGCCCGGGCCAGGCGCCACCCGGTCAGGTACGCCATCGGGGGCTCGCCGACCAGGTCGGTGAAGCGCTTGGCCAGCGCGGCCCGGGAGGCCCCGCACTCCGCCGCCAGCTCCCGCACCGTCCAGGCCCGGGCCGGGTCGGTGTGCAGCAGGCCCAGGGCGCGGCTCACCAGCGGGTCGGCGTGCGCCCGGTACCAGGCCGGGGCCCGGCCCTCGTCCCGGGCGAACCAGCAGCGCAGCGCGGAGATCAGCAGCAGGTCCAGCAGCCGGTCGAGCACCGCCTCCTGGCCCGGCTCGTCCCGGCCGATCTCCGCCTCCAGCAGCGCCACCAGCGGGGAGCGCCACTCCCCGGCGTCCAGCCGCAGCACCGGCGGCAGCGCCCGCAGCAGCCGCCCGCTGACCTCGCCGTGCAGCTGGTAGGTGCCGCTGAGCAGCACCGTCGCCGCGTCCCGGCCGGTGCCCCAGGTGCGCACGCCCTGGTCGAGCTCCTCGCACATCCGCTCGCCGTCGACGGTGGTCGACACCTGCCCCGGGTGGATCACCACCTGCGGGGCCGTTCCCGGCGCGTCCGCGACGGTGTACGGCTCCGGGCCGCGGACGATCACCAGGTCGCCGGGGTGCAGCGGCACCGGCTCCGCGCCGTCCGGGACGACCCAGCCCGTGCCGCGCACCGTGGTCAGCACCGTCAGCGGCGCCCGGTCCTCGATCCGCAGCGACCACGGCGGGTCGAACACCGAGCGCAGCAGGAAGGCCCCGCTCGCCCGGGGGCCGGTCAGCAGGGCGGTGAGCGCGTCCACGCCCGCCAGGGTAGGCCCTTCGCGAGGGTGGACGCAGGCGCATGCGGGCGAGCGTCCGGGCCATGGATCCGGCTCCGCCGAGCGGGTTGACTGAAGGTCATGACGACACGAACGGGGGCCCCGCACATGGCAGTTCTTCGCACGGTGACGCTGGTCGGCGCGGTCCTCCTGAGCGGGCTCGGCGCCGGACTCTTCTACTCCTACGCCTGCTCGGTGATGCCGGGCCTGGCCAGGGTCGACGACCGGGTCTTCGTCGAGACCATGCAGCGGATCAACACGGCCATCCTGAACGGCTGGTTCATGCTCAGCTTCCTCGGCGCGCTGGTGCTGATCGCCGCCGCGGGCCTGCTCCAGTGGCGCGGCGGCGGCAACCGCACCGCTCTGCTGTGGATCGTCGCCGCCGCCGTGCTGTACCTGGCGATGCTGGTGATCACCGGCGCGGTCAACGTCCCGCTCAACGACAGGCTCGCCGCCGCCGGCGACCCCCGCACCCTCGCCGACCCGGCCGCCGTCCGCGCCGCGTTCGAAGACACCTGGGTCCGCTGGAACCTGGTCCGGGCCGTCACCTCCACCGCCGCGTTCGGCTGCCTGATCGGCGCCCTGACCCGTGCGGCCTGACCGCCGCCCCGGGGTCGCCCGGCAGCACACGCCGGAGGGCGCTCCCGCCTTCGCGGCGGGAGCGCCCTCCGGGTCCACGGCCTCCGGGTTCACGGCCTCCGGTGGGTCAGCCGCGCCTCCTCCGTGCCGACAGGAACAGGGCCGTCCCCGTGAGCAGGGTCAGCGCCGCGTACCCGAGCGCGGGGGCGGTGGCCGTGCCGGAGTGCGCGAGTTCGCGGCCGGGTCCGCTCGGGGCGGCGGTCGGCGCGGTCGGGGCCTGCGGGGCCGGGGACGGCGGGGTCGGGGCCTGCGGGGCCGCGGGCGGGACGGGGGCGGTCGGTTCGACGGCCACCCGGGCGGTGGAGCCGGGCGAGGTGACGGTCGCGCCGGCGGGCGCGCGGCCGGTGGCGGTGGCGGTGTTGGCGATCAGGTCCTCCCGCAGGTCGTCCCCGGTGACGGTGTAGACGGCGGTGCAGGTCGCCTTCGCGCCGGGGAGCAGCCGGGCGGTGTCGGCCGGCGGGCAGTCGGGGGCCGGCGCGGTGCCGTGGCCGGTGAACGCGCCCTCCCGGACGCCGACTCCGGTGAGGACGGTGTTGCCGGTGTTGGTGACGGTGAAGGTGTAGCGGACGGTGTCGCCCGCCCGGTGGACGACGGCCGGGTCCGCGGTCTTCACCAGGGTCAGGGCCGGGGTGGCCCGGGCCGGGAAGACGGCGGTGGCGGCCTCGGCGCGCACGATCCGGTCGCCGGGGGCGGTGGCGCTCGCGGCGGCCGTGTTGCTGATCCGGCCGGCGTCGACGTCGGCCGCGGTGACGGTGTAGGTGGCGGTGCAGACGAGGGTGGCGCCCGGGGCGAGGGGGCCGGCTCCGGGCGGGCAGCGGAGGGTGGGCCGGTCGCCGTGGCCGTCGAACGCGGTCTCCTGGACGCCGGGACCGGTGAGGGTGACGTTGCCGGTGTTGGTCGCGACGAGCAGGTAGGTCACCGTGGCTCCTTCGACCAGCGGCGTGTCGGCGGGGCCCGCGGTCTTGGCCAGGGCGAGGGCGGGCGCGGCGGGCGCGGTGACGTCGGCGCGGGCCTCGGCCGAGACCGGGTCGGCGAAGCCGGCGGGCGCGCGGCCGGTGGCGGTGGCGGTGTTGGTGATCGCGCCGGCGTCGATGTCGGCCTGGGTGGCGGTGTAGCGGGCCGTGCAGGTCACGGAGCCGCCGGGGGCCAGGTCGAGCGCGGCGGCCGGGCAGTCGACCAGGGGTGCGCCACCGGAGCCGGTGAACGCGGTCTCGGTGACGTGCACGCCGACGAGCGGGACGCCGCCGGTGTTGGTGACGGTGAAGGAGTAGGACAGCACGGCGCCCGCCCGGTCGACGGTGCCCGGGGAGACGCTCTTGGCGAGCGCGACGCCGGGCGCGGTGACGGCGTGCACGGTGGCGGTGGCCCGGTTGCTCACCGGGTCGGGCCCGGTGGCGGCGGTGGCCGTCGCGGTCGCGGTGTTGGTGACCGTTCCGGCGCTCACGTCCTGCGCGGTGACGGTGTAGGTCGCCGTGCAGGTGGTGACGGCGGCGGGGGCGAGGTCGGTGGCGCGGCAGACGGCGGCCGGTGCGGTGCCGCTGCCGGTGAAGGAGCCTTCGTCGATCCGCAGGCCGGTGACCGGGACGCTGCCGGTGTTGGCGACCTCGTACGTGTAGGTGACGGTGTCCCCGGCGGTCGCGGTCGGCCGGTCGACCTGCTTGGCGAGGGTGAGGTCGGCGTTGTCGCCCAGCGGGGTGGAGCTGATGACCTGGTGGTCGGTCTGCGGCCCGAGCACGTCGATGACGGCGGGGTTGACCACCGTCGGGCCGGTGTAGTGCAGGCCGCCGGGTGCGGGCGCGGGGGCGTCCTCGGTGACGGCGCACCGCTGGCCGTCGTAGAAGGTGAGCGGGGCGGCGGTGGCGCTGCTCGCCCCGGCCGGGACGGTCACCGACCAGGGCTGCGGCGGCTGGGTGCCGCAGGTGACCGTGCCGGTGAAGGTCAGCGGGGCGGGCAGGCCGCCGGCGGGCAGGCCGGTGAGCCGCTTGGTGACGGTGACGGTGGAGGCGGTGTTGAAGACCTGGAGCGAGACGGTGCTCGCGTTCGAGGCGGGGACGGCGTCGAGGAACGCGTCGGCGCCGGTGGAGGACCCGGCGGTGGCGGTGTTGGGGTGGGTGCCGGGAACGGGCCCGGCGGTGCCGGTGACGGTGATGGTGACGTAGTCCCGGCCGCCGCCGATCTGCGGGATCGTGGAGGTCACGGTGCGGGTCACCGGGTCGAACGCCACCGGGCCGCAGACCGAGGCGGCGGAGTTCGCCGTGCAGCTCGCCGAGCCGTACTCGAAGGCGGTGACCGGGGGCAGCGGGTCGGCGAACTCCACCGACTTCGCGGTCTGCGGCGCGGCGTTGGAGACCTTGACGGTGTAGGTGACGGCCTGTCCGGCCCGCACCGCGGCCGGTTCCACCGCCTTGTTGACCGCGATGTCCGCGCACGGGGCGGTCGCCGCGGTGCCGGCCGAGTTGTTGCCGGTGTTGACCAGCGGCGACGCGACGAAGAAGTCCGCGTTGTTGTAGACGGACGTGGTGCTGTTCGGGCAGGCCGCCAGCGGGGTCGGGTCGGCCGGGTCGACGGTCAGCACGACGGTCAGCTTGGCGCCGGGCGGGAACGCGCCCAGCGTGCCGGAGTAGACCATGGTGTTGTTGGTGGCCGTGGTGTCCTTGATGAACGAGGGGCAGCTCGCCCCGCCGGTGCCGTCGCAGGAGACGACGTGCACGGCGTACGAGCGGAAGAGGTTCGTCGACGAGCTGAGGTAGTCGCGGACGGTCGCGCCGTCCGCCGCGTTCGGGCCCTTGTTCTCGTAGGTGACCGTGTACGTGTTGGGCTTGCCCGGCAGGATCACCGCGTTGGCCTGCGTCTTGGTGACGGAGATGTTGGTCTCCGGGCACCGGTCGGGCGTCAGCCCGGTCGCCGTGGTCCCCGCCGTGTTGGTGCCGGTGTTGACCAGCGGCGAGGGGGTGAACACCTGCGCGGTGTTGAAGACCCGGTCGACCACCGGGTTGCGGCTGCAGTTGGTGGGGGTGCCGGACGGGTCGACCGTCATGACGACGGTCAGCTTGGCGCCGGGCGGGAACGCCCCGAGCTCGCCGGAGTAGGCCATGGTGCTGTTGGTGGCCGTGGTGTCCTTGATGAACGACGGGCAGTCCACCCCGCCGGTGCCCTCGCAGGACACGATGTGCACGGCGTACGAGCGGAAGATGTTCTGCTCGGAGCTCAGGTAGTCGCGGACGGTCGAACCGTCCGCCGCGAGCGGGCCGTTGTTGGTGTAGGTGACCGTGTACGTGTTGGGCTGCCCCGGCAGGATCACCGCATTGGCCTGGGTCTTGGTGACGGAGACGTTCGTCCGCGGACACTGGCTCGGGGTGAGGCCGGTCGCCGAGACGTACGCCTGGTTGGGCAGGGTGTTGGTCACCCCGCTCGGCGCGAAGACGTTGGCGGTGTTGCCGACGACGTCGGCGCTCGGCGCGGACGAGCAGGCCGGCTCCGGGCCGGACGGGTCCACCGTCATCACCACCGTCAGCTTGGCGCCGGGCGGGAACGCCCCGAGCTCGCCGGAGAAGACCATGGTGTTGTTGGTGGCCGTGGTGTCCTTGATGAATGACGGGCAGTCCACCCCGCCGGTGCCGTCGCAGGACACGATGTGCACGGCGTACGAGGTGTACAGCGACCGCGACGAGGCGAGGTAGTCGCGGATCGTCGCCCCGTCCGCCCAGCCGCTGCCCTCGTTGGCGAACGTCACCGTGTAGGTGTTCGGCCGGCCCGGCAGGATCGTGGTCTCCGACTGGGACTTGGTGACCCGCAGGCTCATCTGGTTGTTCACCGTCGTGCTGACCGAACTGTCGTTGGAGCTCGGGTCCGAGTCCGTGGCCCCCGGCGGCGGGTCGATGTGCGAGGACGCCGTCACCGACGACGCCGAGGGGGCGCCGAACCGGCCGGTCACCGTCAGCGTCAGCACCCCCAGGTGCGGCAGGCTCACCGCCGAGCCCGCGACCTGGCCGTCCGACACGCTCAGCGCGCCGGGACAGGCCGCCCCGGCGGCGGCCGAACAGCTCGCCGCCACGTGCGTCGCGGCGGCGGCGGCGTCACGGTGAACGGCGCCCCGTCGGCCGCGGTCAGCGCGTTGTTGCCGATCGTCACCGTGTAGGTGAACTCCTGGCCCGCGTACCCGCTGGTCGGCCCGGCCACGTTGGTCGTCACGTCGACGACCTCCCCGGCCCGCCGTTCCGGCTGCGGGGCCGCCGACGGCGCCGGGGCCGCCGACGCGGGGGCGGGCGCGGGTGCGGCGGGCGGCGCGACCACGGGCGCCCGGCCCTCCGGCACCCCCTCGGCGGCGGCCACCGGCGGTGCGGCCGACAGCACCGTCCCCCACGCCAGCAGGGCGGCCACGAAGGGCCCGCACCGTCTCCGCCGGATCCCCGACCTCGTCCGAACCATGGCGAACCAACCCTCCGTGCCGACCGATCGGCCGGGGCAGCCCTGGAACGTCGACCGGTCGATGCGTATGCGACGGACCCACGCTCACGCATCGACGCCCGCGCACCCGGGAGGCAGGTGCACGACGGGCCGGGAAATCAGTCGCATGAACCACCCGGCGCCGCGCGAGCCCCGCCTGCGGTGGCCCGTTCACGGGCAGCGGTCTTCTCGACCGTGGCGGCAGGAGCAGCGTGACGCCCCGTCAGCACGGCACCATCGGAGCCCGGCCGGGCCTGACCTCGCCACCGAGGCCCGGAGGGCCCTGATCCGGACGATGGTCGCGGAGCAGCGGCGGGGACACGGCTGAAGGGGTGTCAGGCGGTGATGTCACCGGACTTGAGGCCGGTGAGGAAGGTCTGCCAGGTGGTGTTGGGGAAGAGCAGGGCGGGGCCTTCGGGGTCCTTGCTGTCGCGGACCGGGACGATGCCGGCGGTGGTGGCGAAGGTGTGGGAGGCCTCGACGCAGTTGCCGCCGTTGTTGCCGCTGTAGCTGCTCTTGGACCAGTGGGCGCCGGAGAGGTCGACCTGGGGTGTCATGTCCCGCAGCCTTTCCGGCGGGGCGGAGGGGCAAACGGCGCCGAGCCGAAACCGCGTGGGGCCTCGGCTCGGGGTGCTGGTGGGTGCGGGGGTGTCAGGCGGTGATGTCACCGGACTTGAGGCCGGTGAGGAAGGTCTGCCAGGTGGTGCTGGGGAAGAGCAGGGCGGGGCCTTCGGGGTCCTTGCTGTCGCGGACCGGGACGATGCCGGCGGTGGTGGCGAAGGTGCGGGAAGCCTCGACGCAGTTGCCGCCGTTCTCGTCGCTGTAGCTGCTCTTGGACCAGGAGGCGGTGGCCAGGTCGAGCTGGGGAAGCATGTTCAACAGTCCTTCCATGATGCTGCGGATCAGGCGGGCGGAGTCCGGTGCTGACAGGGCGTGGGCTCGGAGCCGATCATAGCGTCGGGCAAGTCGGGTGACTTCGGCGTTTTCGCTGATGAAGTGCCCCCTGTTGAGGCTCTGCGAGTAGACGCACTCCTGCCCGTCAGGCAGCGTGACCAGGGTCTGTGACACGCTGGAGGGCGTGTGCTCGCCCATGTCGAACGGGGCGATCTGGAGCAGGATGTTCGGGTGGCGTGCCACTTCCAGCAGTCGCCCCAACTGCCGGGCCATCACCGCAGGACCGCCGATCACGGTGCGGATCGCCGCCTCGTGCAGGACGACGATCAGGGTCGGCCCGTCCTTGTCCGCCTCGAAGAAGCGGTTCTGCCGGTTCATGCGGGCCGCCACGCGTTCCTCGATCAGCTGTTCGTTGCCCGCAGCGTCTCCTTGGGCAAGCAGCGCCCTGGCGTATTCGGGGGTCTGCAACAGGCCAGCGACGCGCGAGACTTGGTAGTCGCGCACCAGGGTCGCCCGCGCCTCCATCTCCGCGAACCGCCGGAACCAGTCCGGGTGTTCGACCCCCTGGCGCCACGGGACGCGCTCCCAGATCCGCAGCAGGAAGCCGTCCGCGTCCAGCAGCTTGTCGCAGGCCCGGACGAAGTCCTGCTGGGGCACCCGTTCGGCGGCCTCGATCCGGCTGACCAGCGAGCGGTCGCAGTGGACCAGGTTGGCCAGGTCGCCCTGGGAGAGGCCGGCCCGTTCGCGGGCCCGGACGAGTTCCGAGGCGAAGAAGTCCGGTGAGCAGAACGCCGATCCGTGCGTGTCCGCGACCTTGTTACGCCCCATTGCGCATCTCCCCAGGTGACATAGGTGCCGGCCGGAGTCCGACCAGTCGTCACGGTACTACCGTAGGTCGATGCTTGGTGACGTAAAGCTACAACTGGCATGAGGTGGAAGGACGGTGGGCGCGCGGGTTCCGGGCGGCATCGTCGCAGGTGACAGGGTTTTCTGTCATGGAGTGACTCGTCGTCAGCGGGCTTCTGCTGGCCGATAGTTGAGGTCGGAAAGCGGAAGAACGGCGAGAGCGGGGCACGTGGTGGATGCGACGGCGAGGGGCCATACCGAGCGGGCGGTGGCCCGGGGGCACGCCCGGGAGCTGTACGCGTTGACGGGGCAGCGGCCCTCGGTGACGTGGACGAGCGGCGGGGCGGTGAAGGTCTCGGTGCGGGTGCGCGGGCGGCACGACGAGGCGCTGACGCGGGCCATGCTCGACGTGCTGGGGCGGGGGGACCGGTTCGGGCACCGGAAGACGGAGCGCCGGGCGTACCTGTGGTTGGAGGTCGGCGGAGCGCCGGCGGCGAGCGAGGAGTGGCGATGAGTCTGGTCGAGTTCTACCCCACCGGTGTGTTCGGGCTGCACTGGGAGGCGACGAGGATGGACGAGGACGGCGAGGTGCACGGCCTGGTGCTGGCCGAGTCGGGCCGGGACGGCGTGGCGATCGCGCACGTGGAGCAGCCGAACGCCGTGGTGTTCGCCACCCGCGCCGAGTTCGCGCTGCTGCGGGAGCTGCTGCTGAACGGCGAGTTCGACCACCTGATGCCGACCGGTCGGCGGGCGTGAGGTGAGGCAGGATGGGCGGCATGAGCGTAGTGAAGATCAACGTGCTGACGGTTCCCGCTGAGCAGCGGGAGGTGCTGGAGCAGCGGTTCGCCTCGCGGGCCGGGGCGGTGGAGGGGTCGGACGGGTTCGAGTGGTTCGAGCTGCTGCGGCCGGTGGAGGGGACGGACCAGTACCTGGTGTACACGCGGTGGCGGGACGAGGAGTCGTTCCAGGCGTGGATGGAGGGGCCGATGAAGGCCGCGCACCAGGGCGGGGGCGGGGGCGAGCGTCCGCGTCCGGCGGCCAGCGGGTCGCAGGTGTGGTCGTTCGAGGTCGTGCAGCAGACCGGCCCGAAGGCGTGAGGAAGTAGCGGAACGTGAGGGCCGGCCCCCGGGGGGCCGGCCCTTCTGCTTGGGGCGCCGGGAGTGCGGCGGATTCGTTGCGCAAACGTGTTGTCACGCTGCGTGGCGAGCGGGCGGTGACAGCTGATGCATCGGCACTGCTCGGAGTGATGGAACGTTTCGCTGAGTGACGTCGACCGGCGGGCGTTACGGGAGGAAAGGGGACGAATCGGCGCCCCCGGGGTTCCTTGTCCGGCTCGATGGTGTGCGGAAGGCTTCCGGTCGGACGGGCGGCACCCGAGCGGGGCGGCCCGACCGGAAGTCCGAGGGCTGGGGGGTCCGCGCGGCAACGCGGAGCCCCCTCCCCGCCATTTCGATGCACCTGGGAGGACATCATGGCGAAGACCGCAACCCCGGCGAGCGGGGTGCGTAGGAGGATGGTACGGCTCGGAATCACCGCGGTGCTCGCACTCGCACCACTGGCGGGCACCGTCGGGGCCCACGCGGCCCCGGCGGCACCGAAGGACCGGATGCCGAAGGGCGCCGGGGTCTCGGCGGTGATCAACGACGGCACCGTGACCGGCGGCAACTCCTACGTCCACACGGACCTGAGCAGCGGAACCCTGTCGTTCTGGTCCGAGAACGGCGCGCGGTACGGCCAGAGCCAGTACTCGGCGATCACGGCGATCCAGTACCAGAAGAACTCGGGCGGCCAGATCCACCTCCAGTTCTTCTACAACGAGGGCGGCAACAGCCACCCGGACGAGGGCGCCTTCTACCAGAGCGCCGGTGAGACCCGGAGCTACAGCTGGGGCTTCGTCTCCCTGCCGGCGAACTGCAGCGCCGTCGGCAAGATGAAGGTCGACGGACAGGGCGAGTTCCTGACCCCGCCGGACCACCCCTGCTGAGGCTGAACCGCCGTCCTGGCGGGGCGGGTTCGGGCCGTCGGCCCGGGCCCGCCCCGCCGACCACCTAATCCGGGAAGCCCGATGATCGAAGCGATTCTGCACGCAGTCCCCGACCTCTTCCCCGTCTTCGCCGCGCTCGGCCTGCTGTTCGGCGCCGCCGCCTACTGGCAGGCCCGGCGCCGCGAGTGGCCGCCGGTCGTCGCGGTGCTGCTCGGGCTGTCGCTGGCCGGGGAGTTGGCGGCCACGCTGACCCCGACCGGCTCCTCGTCGGGATCGGCGAACTGCACGATCGGCTCCGGGGTGTGGGTCACCGTCACCGGCACGCAGGGGCTGATGAACGTCGCCCTGTACGTGCCGCTGGCCTTCTTCGGGGTGCTGGCGCTGCGGCGGCCGCTGACCGTCCTCGCGTCCTGCGTGGTCCTCTCCGCCGCGACGGAGCTCTGCCAGACCCTGCTGGGGACCGGTCGGGCCTGCGACAGCGCGGACTTCCTCGACAACGCGCTCGGCGCGCTGATCGGCACGGTCGCCGGGGTGCTGGGGGCGTGGCTGCTGCGCCGCAAGCTGTCGACGGTGCGCCGGGACGGGCTGCACTTCCTGACCACGGCCGGCAGCGGTCTCGCGGCCGTCGCGGTCGTGGTGTGGCTGTACGTGCCGCTCTACCGGGACGAGACCGGTTTCAGCGGGAGGCCGGGCCCGGACGACTCGTCCCAACAGCTGGCCGCGATCGACGAGATCGCACCCAAGCTGTTCGGCGCGGGCACGCGGATCGACTACTTCGGGATGGTGGCCGACCCGGGCGGCTCGCCCCAGCCGGTGCTCAGGGTCAGCGCCTACGGCGGCGAGTTCCAGCTGGCGTGGCCCAGCCGGCACCTGCTGATGAGCGCCGCCGACGACCACAAGATCGACCCCGGGCCGCTGTCCCGGGAGCAAGTCCTGAAGGCGGGCGCCGACTTCGCGTCCGTCTGGTTCGCCGAACTGGTCTCGGGCGTCACCCCCACGCTGGCCCCCACCGGGGGCGAGGGCGGCGCGTACGTGGTCACCTACCGCCGCTACAACGCGGACGGCGTCCTGATGCCGATGCGGGTCGACGTCACGGTCTCCACCTCCGGCCGGGTGATGGCGTCCGCCGCGCGGTGGGACGCCGATCCCCCACTGCCGCGTCCGGTGGTCGCGGAGGAGGCGGCGAAGGAGCGGGCGGCGGCGGACGCGCCGGGGACGCGGGCGGACAGCGCGTTCCTGCTGGCCAAGCGGGTGGACGGGCAGTGGCGGCCGTGCTGGGCGGTCAACCTGGTCGGGGCGGGGCAGAGCGGGGCCGCGGGGAAGGTCGGGTTCGTCGACGCGGTCACCGGGCGGGTGGTGGCCCGCGAAGGGTGAGGACGCGGGCCGCTCGGGCCGGGGGAGCGGCGTGGCGGGCACCGCCGCCGCGCTAACGGAAGGCGGCCCGGCGGGTGGCGCGGCGCAGGGTGCGCAGCAGGGAGCCGCCGACGGTGAGGCAGAGGACGGCGGTGAGGGCGGCCCGGGAGAGGTCCCAGCCGAGGGAGGTGGTGAGGCAGTAGAGGAGGAAGCGGGTCAGGTTGGCGGGGAGCGGGTCGCCGGGGACGAAGGAGATCGACAGGCCCAGGCCGCCGATGTAGGGCCAGCCCTGGAGGTTCATGACGGTGCCGTAGCCGACCGAGGCGAGGACGCCGTAGCCGGCGAGCATCAGCAGTTCGGCGCGGCCGCGCAGGCGGGCGGCGCCCGGGAGCAGGCCGGCGCCGAGGCAGACCCAGCCCATGCTGAGCATCTGGAACGGCAGCCAGGGGCCGACCCCGCCGGTGAGCAGGGCGGAGGCGAACATGGTGAGCGCGCCCAGCACGAAGCCGAAGCCCGGGCCGAGAGCGCGACCGGCCAGCACCATCAGGAAGAACATCGGCTCCAGGCCGGCGGTGCCCGCGCCGAGCGGCCGCAGCGCGGCACCGGCCGCGGCGAGCACGCCGAGCATGGCGACGGCCTTGGCGTCCAGGCCGGGGGCGCCGGTGGCGTCGCGGTTCTCGGAGAGCTGCGCGACCAGGACGGCCAGCAGCAGCGGCATCAGCAGGGCGAACAGCCAGGGCGCGTCCGCGGAGTGGCCGACCAGGTCGGACTCGCGGGCGGCGAGCAGCGGCCAGCCGAAGGAGGCGACACCGACCGCGGAGACCAGGCAGAGGAACAGCAGGGAGCGCCGCCCGAGCGGGACGGGACGGGTGAGGCCGGGGGCGGGGACGGGAGAAGGGGTGGGAGCGGGAGGGCGGGTCATCGCGGCGGCTCCCCGGCGGCCGTGGCGGTGCCGGTGGCGTCTTCGGCCGACGCGGCGGTGCGGCGGGCGGGTCCGGTGGATCCGGTGGGGCCGGTGGCGAGCGGGAGGGCGGGTCGGGTGCGGGGCGGAGGGGGCGGAGGGGGCGGAGGGGTCATCGCGGCGGCTCCCCGGTGAGGGCGGCCAGGGCGGCGGCCGCCTCGGGGACGGTCAGGTAGGGCGGGAGGATCTTCGCGGTCTGCGGGGCGAAGGTCGGGGAGGCGAGCACGATTTCGGGGGTGGGGCCGTCGGCGACGATCTCGCCCTCGGCCAGCACGGCGGTGCGGTGGGCGAGTTCGGCGGCGAGTTCGACGTCGTGGGTGGCGAGCAGGACGGCGTGGCCGGCGGCGGCGAGGCCGCGCAGCACGGTGACCAGGCGGGCCTTGGCGGCGTAGTCGAGGCCGCGGGTGGGTTCGTCGAGCAGCAGGACGGGCGGGCGGGCGGCCAGGACGACGGCCAGCGCGAGGGTGAGCCGCTGGCCCTCGGAGAGGTCGCGCGGGTGGCGGTCGTCGGCGACGCCGGGCAGCAGGTCGGCCAACAGGGCGCGGCAGGTGCCGGGTTCGGCCCCGGCGTCCCGGTCGGCGGCGGCGCACTCCTCGGCGACGGTCTCCGCGTACAGCAGGTCGCGCGGGTCCTGCGGGACGAGCCCGACCGAGCGGATCAGCTCCTTGGGGCGGGACTTGTGCGGGACGAGGCCGTTGACCCGGACGCTGCCGGAGTCGGGGGCGTGCAGGCCGACCAGGGTGCCGAGCAGGGTGGACTTCCCGGCGCCGTTGCGTCCCATCAGGGCGGTGATCTGCCCCGGGGCGAGGGCGAGTTCGACGCCGCGCAGCGCCGGGACGCGCCCCCGGGAGACCACCAGCCGGCTCGCGGTGGCGATCGGCTCGGCCGGGGCGGGCGGCGACTTCGGTGCCGGGAGCGGCAGTCGGTCGCGCAGCGGGGCCGCCCGGCGGCGGGCGTCGCGGACGGTGAGCGGCAGCGGCGTCCAGCCCGCCCGCAGCCCGAGTTCGACCACCGGCGGCCGGACCGGCGAGCGGGCCATCAGCGCGGCCGGGTCGCCCAGGACCGGCGGCTCGCCGGGGCCGGGCAGCAGCAGGACCCGGTCGGCGTACTGGACGACCCGCTCCAGCCGGTGCTCGGACAGCAGCACGGTGGTGCCCAGGTCGTGCACCAGGCGCTGCAGGACGGCCAGCACCTCCTCGGCGGCGCCCGGGTCGAGCGCCGAGGTCGGCTCGTCCAGCACCAGCACCTTCGGGTGGACGGTCAGCACCGAGCCGATCGCCACCCGCTGGCGCTGCCCGCCGGAGAGCGAGGACAGCGCCCGGCCGCGCAGCTCGGCCAGGCCCAGCAGGTCGAGGGTCTCCTCGACCCGGCGGCGCATCACGGCCGGGGCCAGGCCCATCGACTCCATGCCGTAGGCGAGTTCCTCCTCGACGGTGTCGGTGACGAAGTGCGCGGCCGGGTCCTGCCCGACGGTGCCGACCACGTCCGCGAGGTCGCGCGGCCGGTGCTCGCGGGTGTCCCGCCCGGCGACCGTGACCCGGCCGGTCAGGGTGCCGCCGGTGAAGTGCGGCACCAGGCCGCAGACGGTGCCCAGCAGCGTCGACTTGCCGGACCCGGATGGGCCGACCAGCAGGCACAACTCGCCCTCAGGGATGGTCAGTTCGACACCGGACAGAGCCGGTTCGGTCGCGTCGGCGTACTGCACGCCGACCTGCTCGAAAGTGATCACCGGGTGCTCCGGGGCGGCTCGGACGCGGGCGGGGGAGGGGAGACGGGGAGGCGGGCGGTCACCGGGTGCTCCGGGGCGGCTCGGGGGTGACGAAGGCGGGCAGCAGACCGACCAGCACGGCCAGCGCGGGCAGCAGCGGCAGGGCGGGCGCGGTGGGCGGGACGACGCCCGGGCTGAGCGCCTCCGGCCAGCGGCCCGCGTACCAGATCAGCACGGCCGCGACCAGCGCGCCCGAGGCGGCCGTCAGCCACTCCGGCAGCGCCCACGGGTCGGGCCGGTAGCGGGTCCGGACGCTGCGCCGGCCGCCCAGCACCAGGCCCGCCCCGGCCGCGCCGGCACCCGCCAGCAGCACCGGCAGCGCCCACGGGTGGCTGCCCGCGGTCAGCAGGCCGTACGTCGCCGAGCACACCGCCAGCAGCCCCGCCAGGGTCAGCGCCCCCGCGGTGCGCACCACCCGGCGCGGGACGACGGCGGTGCGGCCGAAACCGCGGGTGTCCATCGCCGCCGCCAGCGCCACCGAACGCTCCAACGCGCCCTCCAGCACCGGCAGTCCGACCGACAGCACCGCCCGCACCCCCCGGTCGGAGCGCCCGCGCAGCCGGCGCGCCGCGCGCAGCCGCCGGACGTCCGCCACCAGGTTCGGCGCGAAGGTCAGCGCCACCACCGCCGCCACGCCCGCCTCGTACAGCGCGCCCGGCAGCGAGCGCAGCAGCCGCGACGGCGAGGCCAGCGCGTTCGCCGCGCCCACGCAGGCCAGCAGCACCGCCAGCCGCAGCCCCTCGTACAGCGCGAACAGCACCCCCTCCAGCGTCACCGCGCCGCCCAGCCGGACGCCCTGCGCCCAGGCCGGCAGCGGGACCTGGGGCAGCGTGAACAGCACGTGGGTGCCGCCGACGGGGGAGCCCAGCAGCACCGCGAACACCATCCGGGCGGCCAGCACCAGCAGGCCCAGCCGGAGGAACGCCGCGTACGAGCGGGCCCAGGGGGCGTCACCGCGCCGGGCCGCGACCACGTAGCCCGCCACCGCCAGGATCAGCAGCAGGAGCACCGGATTGGTGGTCCGGCTGGCCGCCGCGGCCAGGCCCAGCGACCACAGCCACCACGCCCCCGGGTGCAGCTGCCGGGTGAGCGCCCGGCTGTGCGCGGCCGCCGGACGGCCCGGCGAACGCCCTTGCGGGGGTGCGGGGTCGGCGGTCCGGCGGGAGGTCGACATGCTCAGCGGGTGCGGCGGCGACGGGCCTGCCAGACCGCGCCCGCACCCAGCAGCAGCACCGCGCCGACCCCGGCGAACAGGCCCACGCTCGGGCCGCCGTCACCGCCCGGCCCACCGCCGGCGGCCGCGGAGTCCGCGCCCGCCGCGGCCTGCTCGCCGCACCCCGCGCGCGGGTAGCCGGAGATCGCGCACAGCATCGCGCCCGAGTCGTAGCGCAGCGGCGCGGCGACCGCGGCCAGCACCTCGGCGGAGTTCGCCGCGGACGGCACCGAGGCGCAGGCCGACCGGACGGCGGGCGGCTGCTCGCCCTTCGGGGCGTCCGCCGCGCTGCCGGAGTCCAGCACCACCGCGACCCGCTTGCGGCCGTCGGCGGGCGCGGTGCCCCCGCAGATCGCGGCGAAGTCGGGGGCCGCGGAGGGGCGCGGCGTGTCCTGGCCGCCGTCCTGGCTCAGCACGAACCGCCAGCCGTCCACCGCCCCGTCCGCCGGAACGTTCCCGGCCGGGCCGACCTGCTGGTAGGACCAGCCGTCGGCGCCGCCCTTCCAGAACGACCAGTACCGGTACTCGGCGGCGGCGGAGGAGCCGGCGGCCGGGCCGAGGAGCGCCGCGCACCCGGCGAGCAGGGCGAGCAGGAGGGGGAGCGCTCCGGAGCGGCGGGCGGCGAGGGGGGTGGCGAGGGGGGTGGTGCGGCCGGTCATCGGGTCCGCTCCGGCTGGTCGTCGGAGCCGGTGTCGGAGTCGGAGCCCGAGCCGGTGTCGGCGCCGGTGGCCGGGGTGCTGTCGGCGCTGTCGGTGCCGGAAGTCGCCTTCTGGCGGCGGCGGTTGAGGCTGAGCAGCAGGCCCGCGCCGACGCCGACCAGGAGGCCGACGCCGATCAGCCAGCCGGCCGAGAAGCCGCTGTTCTCGTCGGGCTCGGTGATCGCCGCGCCGGGGGCGCGGGTGGCCTGCGGGTCACCGGCGACCGGTCCGCTCTTCGGCTTCGGGCCGGAGTCGACCAGCAGCTGGACCAGGTTGGCGCCGCCGAAGTTGTACGGGTCGAGCTTGGCGGCGCGGGCGGTCAGCACCAGGGTGGCGGTGGCGGCCGGGTTGGTGCCGGTCGGACCCTGGGCGGCCCAGGAGTAGGCGTTGCCGGCCAGCCAGTCGGCGGCGCTGGCGGCCTCGGCGGGGTGGCCGGCGGCGACCAGGCCGAGGACGGTCCAGGCGGTGGAGTCGTAGGCGGGGGTGGGGGTGTCCGCGCCGGGGGTCTTGGCGGTCAGGTGCTGACCGTCGGCGGCGAGCCGGGCGGTCAGCCAGGCGGCGTCGGCCTCGGCGGAGTCGGCGTGCGCGACCGGCCCGGCGCCCTGGCCGCCGTCGCAGGCGAGGGCCTTCGGCGGGGCGTCCTTGCGGTCGGTGGTGTCGACCGGGAGGTGGCCGCCGGCCGCGGCGAGCAGGGCCTGCGCGGAGGCGATGGTGTCGGCGGCGGCCGGGACGCCCGCGGCGGGCTGGTAGAGGAAGGCGCCGCGCTGGTCGGCGGGGGTGGTGCAGTCGAGCTGGAAGGAGGCCAGGCCGTCCCAGCCGGAGCGGCCGCCGACGGCGACCTGCGCCGGGTCGAGGCCGGCCGCGAGCAGGCCGTTCAGCACCACGGCGGTGGAGTTGGCGTCGCCGGGCGCGCCCGGGTTGTACGCCCAGCTGCCGTCCGGGTTCTGGTGGGCGCGCAGCCAGTCGGTGCCCCGGCCGACCGGCTGCTGGTGGCCGCCGAGCGCGGTGAGCGCCTGGACCGCCATCGAGGTGGCGTTGGTGTCCTCGGTGGCGGGGGTGCACGGGGTGCCCTCGGCCCGGTAGGAGGGCCAGCCGCCGTCCTCGCACTGCTGGTCGAGCAGCCACTGCACGGCGGCCTCGGCGGGCTCGACCTTCTCCTGCTGGAGCGCGACCAGGGCGAGCGACTGCCGCCACACCCCGTCGTACTGCGGGTCGCCCTTGCCGTACAGCCCGGCGGGCACGCCGGTGGCCGGGGTGGGGGAGGCCGAGGAGGACGAGGAGGACGGGGCGGACGCCGAGGGGGAGGGCGTGGCGGTGTCGGCGAGCGCGGGCGCGGCGGCGGTGCCGGCGAGCAGGGCGCCGGCGAGCGCGGCGGCGCCCAGGCGGGCAGCGGTCGGCATGGGGTGAAGCCTTTCGGTGAGCGGTCGCAGCGGGCCGGGGCACACCCCGGTTTCGCCCGTAGACCCACGACGGATGAGGGCCGCTCGCCTCCGGCCGGGCAGTCCGACTGCGCCGCGCCCCGGCGGTGCGGGGGCGGCTCACGGTTGCGGGTCAGTGCCGGAGTCGCACCGGCTTCCCCCGGCCTCGGAGGCGGATGTGAAGTTGTCGCGGGGGCCGGAGCCGGTCCCGCGACCAATGACTCTAGCCCGCGGCCGCGACCGCCCCGGCGGCAGGTGGTGGAACGGGTTGCAGTTCCGGCCGGTCGGCGGACGCCGCGGGGGCGGGGGACAGCAGCCGGGCGGCGGTGTGCAGGTCGGCCCGGACCTCGGCCAGCGAGGCCCGCCCGGACAGCCACGCCAGCAGGGCGGCGTGCCAGGTGTGGACCACCACCCGCAGCGCGGCCTGCTGCTCGGCGGTGGGCGGGCCGGGCAGCCGGGTGGCGGTCAGCACGATGGCGCCGGTGAGCTGGGCGACCCCGTCCACCTCGGGGCCCACCGAGCGGTCCGCGAAGGACAGCGCCCGCACCATGGCCTCGGCCAGCCGGGGTTCGCGCTGCAGCGCGTGGAAGGCGGCGGTGAGCGCCTCGGCGACCCGGGCCGCCGGGTCCGCGCCGGTCGGCGGGCGGCGCCGGACCTGCTCGTGCAGGCGCTCCAGCTGCTCGTGCATCACCGCGACCAGCAGGTGCACCTTGGACGGGAAGTACCGGTACAGGGTGCCGAGCGCGACCCGCGCGCCCTCCGCGACCTCGCGCATCTGCACCGCCTCGTACCCGCCCCGGGCGGCCAGCGCGGTGGCCGAGCGCAGGATGCCCCGGCGGCGCTCGGCCTGGCGCGGCGTCAGCGGCCCGGCGGCGGCGGTGGCGGTCACGTGCACTCCAGGAACGGCTGCGGGAGGTGTGGCGGCGGTGCGCCGGGCGCGGCGGCGCGGCGTGGTGCGAATCACCCGCCGGGGCTCCTGACGGAAAGCTACGGGCCGGTAATCTTCGAGGTCCCTCGTTGTTCACTTTCTCCAACGACGAGTTCGCACCGCTGTGAAACGTGATCTACTTTACCGGTCGGCGGCCTTCTCCGTCGCCGGTCCCGGTGAGTAGCGAGGAATGGGGACTGGGGATGACCGCTGTGTCGCCGCCGTCGTTGCGGATCGCCCTGCTGTCGTACCGCGGCGACCCGTTCTGCGGCGGCCAGGGCGTGTACGTGCGCCACCTGTCGCGCGAACTGGCCCGGCTCGGCCACCGCGTCGACGTGATCGGCGCCCAGCCGTACCCGGTGCTCGACGAGGTCGACGGCCCCGGCGGCGTCCGGCTGGTCGAACTGCCCGGCCTCGACCTGTACCGCGCCGACGACCCGTTCCGCACCCCCGCCGCCGCCGAGTTCCGCGGCCCGGTGGACCTGCTGGAGTACGCGGTGATGCGCACCGGCGGCTTCCCCGAACCGCTGACCTTCTCGCTGCGCGCCCGCGCCCACCTGGCCCGGCACAAGGGCCGCTACGACGTCGTGCACGACAACCAGACCCTCGGGTACGGCCTGCTCGGCCTGGCCCGGCACGGCTTCCCGCTGGTCACCACCGTGCACCACCCGGTCACCGTGGACCGGCGGCTGGAGATCGACGCGGCCCGCACCCGGCTGGAGCGGCTCGGCAAGCGCCGCTGGTACGCCTTCACCCGGATGCAGCGCCGGGTCGCCGCCCGGCTGGCGCACGTCATCACCGTCTCGGAGAGCTCGAAGGCCGAGATCGCCGAGCAGCTGGGCACCGCGCCCGGCGCCGTCTCGGTCGTCCCGATCGGCGCCGACACCCGGCTGTGGTCGCCCTCCGCCGCGGTCGCCCGGGTCCCCGGCCGGATCGTCGCCACCTCCAGCGCCGACGTCCCGCTCAAGGGCCTGGTGCACCTGGTCGAGGCGCTCGCCAAGGTCCGCACCGAGCGGGACGCCCACCTGGTGGTGGTCGGCAAGCCGCAGAAGGAGGCCGGGCCGGTCGCCGAGGCGGTGCGCCGCTTCGGCCTGGAGGGGCACATCGAGTTCCGCACCGGCCTGAGCGACGCCGAACTGGTCGACCTGTACCGCTCCGCCGAGGCCGCCTGCGTCCCCTCGCTGTACGAGGGCTTCTCGCTGCCCGCCGCCGAGGCGATGGCCACCGCCACCCCGCTGGTCGCCACCACCGGCGGCGCCATCCCCGAGGTCGCCGGGCCCGACGGCGAGACCTGCCTCGCGGTGCCGCCCGGCGACGCGGGCGCGCTGGCCGCCGCGCTCGGCCGGCTGCTGGACGACCCCGCGCTGCGCGAACGGCTCGGCGCCGCCGGGCGCGAGCGGGTGCTGGCCCGGTTCACCTGGGCCCGGGCCGCCGAACTCACCGTCGAGCGCTACCGGGCCGCGATCGCCACCGGCACCGGTGCCGCCGCCCGCTCCGGCCCCGGCTGGCGCTACGTCGGCTGACGCCGGGCCGGGTGACCGGCCGTCAACTCCGAAGAAACACCCCCTCCGCGAATGGGAGCCCCGCAGTGCTGACCGTCGACTTCTCCCGCTTCCCGCTCGCCCCCGGCGACCGGGTGCTCGACCTGGGCTGCGGCGGCGGCCGGCACGCGTTCGAGTGCTACCGGCGCGGCGCCGACGTGGTCGCCCTCGACCGGAACGCCGAGGAGATCGCCGAGGTCCGCAAGTGGTTCGCCGCCATGGAGCAGGCCGGCGAGGCCCCCGCCGGGGCCAGCGCCACCGCGATGGAGGGCGACGCGCTGAACCTGCCCTTCGACGACGCCACCTTCGACAAGATCATCATCTCCGAGGTGATGGAGCACATCCCCGACGACGAGGGCGTGCTCGCCGAGATGGTCCGGGTCCTCAAGCCCGGCGGCCTGCTCGCCGTCACCGTGCCGCGCTACCTGCCCGAGAAGATCTGCTGGGCGCTGTCCGACGAGTACCACGAGGTCGAGGGCGGCCACATCCGGATCTACAAGGGCGACGAACTCGTCCGGAAGGTCCGCGACGCCGGGCTCACCCCGTACGGCACCCACCACGCGCACGCCCTGCACGCCCCCTACTGGTGGATCAAGTGCGCGGTCGGCGTCGACAACGACAAGGCGCTGCCGGTGCGCGCCTACCACCAGCTGCTGGTCTGGGACATCGTCGGCACCCCCGTCATCTCCACCCTCACCAAGGCCGCCGAGAAGGCCCTCAACCCCGTCCTCGGCAAGTCCTTCGTGGTCTACGCCAGCAAGCCCCGCAAGGCCGACGCGTGACGGCCGCCGTCCCCGCCGCCCTGCTGCTCGACGGCGTCCTGGACGCCGGGCAGGCCGCCGACACCGTCCGCTCGATCCTCGCCCACCAGCAGCCCGACGGCGCGATCCCCTGGTTCCACGGCGGCCACCTCGACCCCTGGGACCACACCGAGGCCGCGATGGCCCTCGACACCGCCGGGGAGCACGCCGCCGCCGAAGCCGCCTACCGCTGGCTCGCCGACCGGCAGAACCCCGACGGCTCCTGGTACGCCGCCTACGCCTACGGGCAGCCCGGCACCGCCGACGGCACCGCCACCGACCTCGCCCGCGAGACCAACTTCTGCGCGTACGCCGCCGTCGGCGCCTGGCACCACCACCTGTCCACCGGCGACGACCGCTTCCTGGAACGGATCTGGCCCACCGTCAGCCGCGCCCTCGACCACACCGTCCGGCTCAGCCTCCCCGGCGGCGCGATCGCCTGGCGCCAGGACGAGGACGGCACCGCCGCCACCGACGCGCTGCTCACCGGCTCCTGCTCGATCCTGCACGCGCTGCGCTGCGGACTCGCCGTCGCCGACCACCTCGACCGGCCGCAACCCGACTGGGAGATCGCCGCCGGACGCCTCCAGCACGCCATCGCTCGCCACCCCGAGCGGTTCCTCGACAAGGACCGCTACTCCATGGACTGGTACTACCCCGTCCTCGGCACCGCCCTGCGCGGCGCGGACGCCGACCGCCGGCTCGCCGCCGACTGGGACCGCTTCGTCGTCCCCGGCCTCGGTGTCCGCTGCGTCAGCGACCGGCCCTGGGTCACCGGCGGCGAGAGCGCCGAACTCGCCCTCGCCCTGTGGGCCGCCGGACAGTCCGACCGGGCCGTCGAGATCCTCCGCTGGATCCAGCACCTCCGCCACGACGACGGCTCCTACTGGACCGGCTACGTCTACGAGGACCACGCGGTCTGGCCCGAGGAGCGCACCACCTGGACCGCCGGCGCCCTGCTGCTCGCCGTCGCCGCCCTCGGCGGCGACCACGCGACGGTCAGCGTCTTCGGCGGCGAACAGCTGCCGGGCGGACTGGCGGTCAACGACTGCTGCTAGGCGTTCCGGCGTCGGGCCGCCGGGCGTTCCGGCACCGGGCCGCCCGGTGCCGCGGGCTGCGCGGGCTGCCGGGGCGCGGCGAACGGCGAAGGCCCGCCCGGGAGGGGAGTCCCCTCTCCGGGCGGGCCTTTCGTCGCGTCCGTTCCGCGCCCCGGTCAAGGCGCGGGGGTGACGGGCGTCAGCCGCGCTGGATGCCGTTGGTGTCGTTCAGCAGGCCGTGGGTACCGTCCGGGAGCTGGGCGACCAGGGCCGCGCCGCGCTGGTCGACGGCCAGGTACCAGGTGCCGGGGACGAGCTCGCCGACCGCCGGGGCGGCCGGGTTGTCCTTGTTGGCGAGCTGGCGGACCGCCGGGACGGCGAACCAGAACGGGGAGAACGGGGCACCGGACTGCGCCGGGGCCTGGTCCTGGACGGCCGGCTGCACCGCGGTGGGCAGCGGGGCGACCGCCGCGGCGGCCGGGGACGGCGCCGGAGCGGCCTGGGCGGCCTGCGGGAAGCCGTAGCCGCCCGGGGTCGGCTGCTGCTGGGCCTGCGGCTGACCGGCCTGCTGGCCGGGGAAGGGCTGCTGCTGCTGGGCGCCCGGGTAGCCGTAGGCACCGGGAACGCCCTGCTGCGGCTGGCCGCCGTACGCCGGGTACTGCTGGCCGGCGGCCGGGGCGCCCGAGGACAGCGGGAGCTTGAGGGCCGGCAGCGCGTTGCCCGCGACCACGACGCCCGCCATCACCAGCAGCGAGACCAGGCCGAGCCAGGCGCCCGCACCGTAGTTGATGCCGGTGCTGCTCCAGCCGCCGAAGGACCACAGCATGCCCCACAGGGCGATCACGATCGCGGCGCTGCCCCACTGGTCGAGGCGCAGTCCGACGAACTCCTTGTTGCCGAGGGTGGCCTTCTGGAGCGAACCGACCACGATCAGCACGGCACCGATGATGCCGAGCAGGTAGACCGACTGGAGGGTCGGGAAGAGGTCCGACTTCCAGACGTTGAACGAACTGTCCTTCCCGCAGTACGAACCGCAGTCGGCGCTGCGGTAGGCGAGGAAGGATGAAATCAGGAGCAGTACGGCCGCACCGGCGACGGCGGCGTCTCCCCTGGTGAGAGCGCGCGAGTTCACTGGCGTTCCCCTCATTGGTGTAGTCGTGGTCGGCGGCGGTTGACCGGGCCCCCGTGGTACCGGGTCGGTACGACGGGGCAAAAGCCTAGAGCCAAGGCGACGCCGCGTGCACGGCACCCTCCGGATCCGCACCGAATCGGTACGGAAGGGGAGTGCCGGGAATCGGGGTGGAGCGGGGGCGGGACGGGGCGGGACGGGGGGTGGACGCGGTGGTTCACCCGGTGAGATAGCTGGTCAGCGCGTCGGCCAGGGCCTGGGCGGCCCGCTGGCGCCACTGTGGATCGGACATCCGCTGGGCGTCCCCGGAGTTGCGCATGTTCCCGCATTCGATGAACACCTTCGGTACCTTCGACAGGTTGAGCCCGCCGAGGTCGCTGCGGGTGTCGAGGCCCTGCTGACCGATGTAGCTGGAGTACGGCTCGCCGGTGCCCGCCTTGAAGGCGTCCCGCAGCAGCAGGCCCAGCTTGTGCGAGGGGTCGACGATCGCCGAGGTGTCGGCCGGTCCGGCCACCACCCGGGCGGGCATGATCACGTGGAAGCCGTTCCCGGAGGAGGGCGCGCCGTCCGCGTGCACCGAGACCGCGGCGGCCGCCCCGGCCTCGTTGCCGATCCGGGCGCGCTCGTCGATGCACGGGCCCCAGGCGCGGTCGCCGTCCTGGGTCAGCACCACCTTCGCGCCCCGGTCCTGCAGGATCTGCCGGGCCCGGTGCACCACGTCGAGGGTGAAGTCGGCCTCCGGGTAGCCCGCGTTGGTCTCGGTGCCGGTGGTGTCGCACTCCTTGCGGCTGTTGCCGATGTCGACCTTGCGGTTGATCTCGGTGGCGTGCTCGGCGTTGCCGCCGTTGTGGCCCGGGTCGAGCAGCACGGTCCGCCCGGCCAGCGGCCGGGGGCCCCCGCTCGGCGAGGCCGGCGCCGAGGGGGGCGGGGACGCCTGGGCGGACTCCGCCGCCGGAGCCTGGGCGGGCGCGGCCGGCGAGCCGCTGTCCGCCTCCGCGCCGTCCACCCGGTCGCCCTCGGCGAAGCTCGGCGTGCGCGGGCCGGAGGCGTGCGGGGAGACGTCCCGGCTGCTGTTGGCGACGGCCTGCCAGCCCAGCCAGCCGATCAGGCACACCGGCAGCACCACCGCCGCCACCTTCGCGGCGGGCCGCCAGCGGCCCGCCCGCCGGACCGGGTCGGCGTACGGGTCGGCGTACGGCTCCCGGCCCTCGGGGCCGTCGGGGCGGACGTGGTACGGGGTGGTACGGCCTGTCACGTGTTCCTCAGATCCTGTCCCCGGTCCGGGGCGTCAGCCCGTACGTCTGGGCGATCGGCTTCCACTTCGCGGCGAAGTCCTGCTTCGCCGCGGTGGCCTTCGGGTTGAGGTCGTTGGCGCGGGCCAGGTCGGCCCCGCCGGGCGCCACGTTGTTGGTGCAGCCCTTCTCCGAGACGGTGCGGGCCCAGGCCGCGTACGCCCGGTCGATGTCCGCCGAGGTCTGCCAGGCCGACTTCAGCGAGGCCACCGCCTCGTCGCCGCCCGGCAGGCTGTCGGTCTTCAGCCCGGCCAGCTGGCCCAGCAGCGCGTCGCGCTGCTGGGCACCGGTGTCGAACACCTGCGCGGCGCCGTCCACCTCGCCCTTCGCCGGGCAACTGCGCACCTTCGCCACCGCGTTGCCGATCGGGGCCTTCGCGTTCTCGCCCTCGGACAGCAGCGCGTCCAGCGCCTTCGCCTGGGCCGCCGCCTCCGGACCCGCCGACGGCGAGGCCGAAGCCGAGTCCGAGGCCGACGGGGACGCCGAGGCGGACGCCGCGGGCGAACCGTCCTGGCTGCCGTCGCCCGCCCCGCCGCCCGGGCTCGGCTGCGCCGCCGTCGGGGTGGCCGAGCCCTTGGCGGACGGGGTCTCCTTCGAGTCGCCGTTCTGCAGCACCAGCACCACGGCCCCGCCGATCAGCAGCACCAGCGCCACCGCCGCGCCGATCAGCAGCGGGGTGCGGCGGCTGCGCGGGTCCTCCTCGTAGTCGAACTCCGGCTCCTGGTAACCGCCGTAGCCGCCCGGGCCGTTGCTGAACTGCTGCTGGCCGCCGAAGGTCTGGTTCCCGCCGAAGGACGGGCCGCCGGTCGGCGGCGGGGTGAAACCCTGCGGGCCGCCGAAGGTCTGCGGCGGGCCGGACTGCTGCTGGGGCGGACCGGGCGGGAAGGGCTGCTGCTGGCCGCCGAAGGTCTGGTTCCCGCCGAAGGACGGGCCGCCGGTCGGCGGGGGCGCGAAGCCCTGCGGGCCGCCGAAGGTCTGCGGCGGGCCGGACTGCTGCTGCGGCGGACCCGACTGCTGCTGCGGGGGCCCGGGCGGGAAAGGCTGCTGCTGGCCGCCGAAGGTCTGGTTCCCGCCGAAGGACGGGCCGCCGGTCGGCGGCGGGGTGAAGCCCTGCGGGCCGCCGAAGGTCTGCGGCGGGCCGGACTGCTGCTGCGGCGGACCGGCCTGCGGCGGACCCGACTGCTGCTGCGGCGGACCGGCCTGCGGCGGGCCGGACTGCTGCTGTGGCGGACCGGGCGGGAAGGGCTGCTGCTGGCCGCCGGCCGGCGGAGGGACCGGAGCGGCCGGGGCCACCGGGCCGGACGGGATCGGCGGCAGCGGGATCGCCGTGGTGGGCGGCCCCGCCGCGGCCGGGTCGGCCGCCACTGCGCGGCGGACCCAGCCGCCCGCGCCGTTGTTCGCGGTCGGGTCCCAGACCGCCCTCGCGGCACTGCCCTGTTCCGTCATGCCCTGCCCTCGCCCCCAACTGAACCGGTCCCGCACCGGGTGGCCGGTGCCCCTGCGCCGCACGGGCCGCTCCCCGTGCGGGCCGTTCGTCGTCTGCCGCCGACACCGTACCGGCCGACGGTGGGAGCGGTCACGGCGGATCGGCAACGGGTCGCGGTGGGGACGACGCGGCAGCGGCGTTGATCGTTCCCGATCGGGCCGGGAAATTTCCGGCCGGGACGGGAACCCGGCCGCCCGGCGGACGGTCAGCCGGACACCGCGGCCGGGCGGCGCAGCACCCGCAGCGAGCCCGTCACCGAGACCTCCTCGAAGCCCTCGGCGAGCGCCCGCAGGTACACCCGGTACGGGGCCTGGCCGCCGTCCGCCGGGTCGGGGAACACGTCGTGCACCACCAGCAGGCCGTCCGCGGCCAGGTGCGGCACCCAGCCCTCGTAGTCGCCGGTGGCGTGCTCGTCGGTGTGCCCGCCGTCCACGAAGACCAGCGCCAGCGGGCCCCGCCAGACCGCGGCGACCTGCGGCGAGCGGCCGACCAGCGCGACCACGTACGGCTCCAGGCCGGCCGCGTGCAGGGTGCGGCGGAACCGCGGCAGGGTGTCCATCAGCCCGACCTCCGGGTCGACCAGGGACGGGTCGTGGTACTCCCAGCCGGGCTGCTGCTCCTCGGAGCCGCGGTGGTGGTCGACGGTCAGCGCGACCGTCCCGGTCCGGCGGGCCGCGTCCGCCAGCAGGACCGCCGAACGCCCGCAGTACGTGCCGATCTCCAGCAGCGGCAGGCCGGTGCGCCCGGCCGCGTCGAGGGCCGCCGCGTACAGGGCCAGGCCCTCGTCCTCCGGCATGAAGCCGGTGGCGGCCCGGAACGACTCCAGGACCCGCGGGTCCGGGACCTGGGCGGAAGGGGTGGGGTCGGACATCGGGCGCTCCTGCCGGGCCGGGGGTGACTGCCCAGGACCCTACTGGATGGTAGGAACGCCGACCGGCGAGGCGGACCCGGTCACAGCAGCTCGGCGGCGATCCGGGCCCGGCTCGGGGCGAGCTCCGCCTCGATCGCGGCGGCCCGCCCGGCGTCCAGCACCAGCGGGGGGCGTTCGGCCGGCGGGGCCGAGGCCAGCAGCCGCAGCCGCAGGTAGGTCGGCGGGTGCGAGGAGTCGGTGGCGGACACCTCCCGCTCGGACAGCCGCACCCGGCGCTCCACCTCGGTCGGCGGGACCGATCGGACGGCCTCCGCCAGCGTCTCCCACAGGTCCGGGCCCGCGCCGGCGGCCGCCCGCGCCGCCCGGCCGCCGGCCCGGGGCAGGGCCCGCCGCCGGGTCAGCACCGCGTCCAGCGTGTGCGCGTTGAACAGCGCCCGCAGCGCGTCCTGCACGTCCCGCGGGGACGTCAGCCGCGCGGCCATCAGGTCGGCCCGGTGCTCGGCGGCCTGCCCGCTGCGCAGGTGCAGGCGGTGCATCAGCACCGTGAGCGCCCGCACCCCGAGGTGCAGCACGCCCAGCAGCAGGTTGGCGGCGGAGGAGGCGAGGGCGACGACGGGGTTGGCGTTCGTCTCGTTGTCCCGCGACGGGGCGGTGAGCGCGTGCCACTCGCTCAGCGCGTTGACGGCCGAACCCGTCCACACGCCGCGCCGGGAGTCCCCGTTCACGCAGTGCCCGATCTCGTGCCCGAGCAGCGCGACCCGCTGCTGCCGGGTGAGCACCGTCCACAGCGGCAGGCCGATCTCCAACTGCCGGTGGCGGCGCAGCCCGTGGACGCCGAAGGAGGCGTTGAACGCGGAGGTCACCACGATCGACTCCACCTTCGGCGTACCCAGCTCCGCCGAGACCAGGTCGACCAGCCCGTACAGCGTCGGCGCGGCCTCCCTGGTCAGCACCCCCGAACGCTCCGGGCGGCCCAGCCGCGGCCGCAGCAGGAACGCCACCGCCAGCGCGATCACGCCCAGCACCCGGGCCGGCCAGCCGCCCAGCGGCCACCCCGCGACCAGCAGCACCCCGGCCAGCAGCACCGCCAGCGACACCAGGTGCACCAGCCCCGCGAGCAGGAACGCACCCACCGACGCGCCGTGCCGCAGGTCGGACCCGCCCTCCGCGACCAGCCGGAACACCTGCTCGGCGCGGGCCCGGACCTCCTGCCGGCGCTCCTCCTCGCGCCGCTCCGCCCGCTCGGCCCGGCGCCGGGCCCGCGGCGGCAGGCCGTCGAGGGACGGCGCGGGCGGCAGCAGGTTCCACTCGCAGGACGGGCACCAGGTCGGGAAGCGCTCCTGCGGGGCCACCGGCGCACCGCACCGGGGACAGCGCTCGGCGCTCGGGGCGGTCCGGGTGGCCCGGGCGGGGGCGGCGGCGGCCGGGGCGGCGGGGGCCGCGGCGGCCGGGGTTTCGGCAGTGGACACGGCGGCGGATCCTGTCACAGCCGACGGGCCGCGGGGAAGCGGGTTCGTGCCCGGACCGCCCGCCGGGCGCGGTGGATGCGCTATACAGGGTCGGCGCCCGGTGGAACGCGTTCCACCGGGCGCCGACACCGGCCGACCATCCTGGGAGCAGCCCCGTGCGCGCAGCGATCCTGCAGCAGACCGGACAGGACGTTCTGGACGTCCGCGAGGACGTCGAGGCCGTCGGCTTCGGGCCGGGGAAGGTCCGGGTCCGGGTGCGGGCCGCCAGCCTGTGCCACTCCGACCTGTCCGCGATGGCCGGCGTCCTGCCGCAGCCCGCCCCGTTCGTGCCCGGCCACGAGGGCGCCGGCGAGGTGGTCGAGGTCGGCCCGGGCGTCACCGGACTCGCCCCCGGCGCCCGGGTGGTGCTCTGCTGGATGCCCCCGTGCGGCCGCTGCCCCGCCTGCCGGGCCGGCCGCACCCACCTGTGCACCGCCTCGATCCGCCGCCTCGGCACCCCCGGCTTCCGGATCGGCGGCAACACCGACGCGTACGGCTTCTACAGCACCGGCGCGTTCGCCGAGGAGCTCGTCGTCGCCGCCGACAGCGTGATCCCCGTCCCCGACGACCTGCCGCACGAACTCGCCGCCCTGATCGGCTGCGGCGTCACCACCGGACTCGGCGCCGTCCTCAACACCGCGAAGGTCCGGCCCGGCGAGAGCGTCGCCGTGATCGGCGCGGGCGGCGTCGGCGTCGCCGCCGTCCAGGGCGCCCGGATCAGCGGCGCCGCCCGGATCACCGTCGTCGACCCGGTCGCCTTCCGGCGCGAACGCGCCCTCGGCTTCGGCGCCACCGACGCCATCGCCCCCGAGCAACTCAAGCACGCCGCACGCGAGTTGCCCGCCGGCGGCTACGACCACGTGTTCGAGGCGGTCGGCCGGGCCGCCACCGTCCGGGCCGGCTACGACGCCGCCCGGCGCGGCGGCGCCGTCGTGGTGATCGGCGCCGGCGCCCAGGACGACAAGGTCGCCTTCAGCATGGGCGAACTCTTCTTCAACGAGAAGCGCCTGCTGCCCTCGCTGTACGGCGGCGGCGACGTCCGCCGCACCGTCGACCTGGCGGTCGACCTGTGGCGCGCCGGACGCCTCGACCTGGCCGGCATGATCACCCACCGGCTGCCGCTGGCCCGGGTCAACGAGGCGATCGCCCAGATGCGGGCCGGCGAGGCGCTGCGCACCGTCCTGCTCACGGACTGACCCGCCCGCCGACGACCGGACGCCCCCGGCCCCCGCCAGGACGGCGACGGGGACCGGGGGCGTCGGACCGGGATCAGCGGCGGTGCCGCCCGTGCGGGTCCGCCCCCGGCGTGTCGTCGTTGGCGGTGGTCCCCCGGTGCCGGCCGTGCGCCCCGCCGTCGGCGGTCTCGTCGCCGCCCGGCGCGCGGTGGCCGTGCTCGGTGCTGTCGTCGATGGACTCGGACATCAGGTCAGTCTTCTCCGTGCGAAGGAAACGGTCGTGGCCGGTGCGGCCGAACATCGTCCGACCCTACCGAAGCCGGGAGCGAGATCAGGGCCCCGGGGAACGGCGAGCCCGTGGCTGCGGGCGGTTCACTGCCGCCCGGCGCATCGGCTTCGGGTTCTGTTCAAGACACGCAGCAGCACGAACTCTTCGACGGGCTCCGGCCGTCAGCAGCACGGCCCCGCCGTTCCCCGGGCCCCGGTGGTGGATCCCGCCGTTCTTGTCGAGCCCCTGGTGGTGCTCTCTCGCCTACCGGGGCCGGGCTTCCAGGGCCGCGTCCGCGAGGGTCGACCGGTAGGCCGGGTCGGCGAGCAGGGCGGTGTGGGTGTCGATCGCCCGGACCCGGCCGGCGTCCAGCCAGAGCACGAGTCCGGCGCGGGCCGCGACCGCCGCGCGGTGGGTGATGACCAGGCGGGTGCGGCCCCGGGTGGACTCGTGCAGGGCCAGGTCCACCTGGTGCTCGGTGGCCGCGTCCAGGCTGGACGTCGCGTCGTCGAGCACCACCACCCGGGCGTCCCCGGCCAGCAGTCTGGCGAGTCCGAGTCTCTGCAACTCGCCGCCGGAGAGCTGGAGTTCACCCACCGGGGTGCGTCCGCCGTGCGGCAGCCGGGACAGGAAGCCGTCCGCCCGGGCCGCCGCCAGGGCCGCCGGGTCCGCGCCCTCCAGGGCCTCGTCCAGGGACGGGCCGATCAGCATCGGCCGCTCGAACGCGTAGCCGACCGCGCGGCGGCGCTCCGCGACCGACAGGGCCGCCACCGGCACCTCGTCGACCAGCACCTCGCCGCCGTCCGGCAGGCGCAGTCCGCCCGCCAGCGCGGCCAGCAGCGACTTGCCCGCGCCCGAGCGTCCGACCACCGCGACCGTCGTGCCGCCCGGCACCGTCAGCTCCAGCGGGCCGAACACCACCGCGCCCTCGTCGTCCCGCACCAGCACCGAACGGAATACCAACTCGCCCGGCCCGTCTGGTAGTTCACGCCCACCCGCGCCGGGCCCCGGCAGCTCGTCGACCTCCCGCAGCCGGGCCAGTCCGGCCCGCGCGTGCGCCACTCCCACCAGGGACTCCACCTGCTCGAAGAACCCCAGCCCCAGCGCCGCCCACCCCGCCGCGGCCGCGAACGCCCCCGCCGGCAGTCGCCCCGCCGCCACCAGTTGGCCCGCCGTGCCCAGCACCGTCAGCTCCACCGCCGCCACCAGCAGCGTCGCCTGGCCCACCGTCCGGCGCTGTGCCAGCCACAACGTCCGTCCCGCGTCCCCGAGTTCGGGCAGCACGCCGAGCACCCGGGCCGCCTCCCGGTGCTCCGCCCCGGCCGCCCGCACCGTCCGGATCCCGCTCAGCGCGTCCGCCAGCCGGTCCGCCAGCCGCCCCTGCGCCTGCTGGTAGCGGACGAACGCGTCCTCCGCCGTCCGCATGAACAGCCGCACCAGCACCACCCCCGGCAGCACCCCGGCGAAGAAGGCCGCCGCCAGCCACGGCGACAGCAGCCCCAGCCCCAGCACCGCCCCCGCCGACGTCACCAGCGCCGTCGCCGCCCCAGCCGGGCCGCCCGCGCCGCCCCCGCGTCCGCCGCCGCACCCACCAGCCGGGCCGTCAGGTCGCCCGGCCCCGGCCGCTCCCCGCACAGCCGCTCCACCGCCGACGGGAACGGGCGCAGCCACAGCACCCGCCGCAGCAGCGACCCGCGCAGCGCCACGGTGCCCGCCGCCGTGCACGCCGGACCGGCCGCCGCGGCCACCGCCGACGCCGCCGCACCCACCGCCAGCAGCGCCGCCAGCCCCCCGACCGCCCAGCCCGCCGGACGGCCCGCCAGCACCGCGTCCAGCACCACCCCCGCCACACCCGGCAGGGCCAGCGTCGCCGCCGCCTCCAGCGGCACCGACACGGTCAGCGCGACCGACGACCCACGCACGAGAACTCCCGTTCGAACGACGATTGTTGAGCACGGAACGGACAGGGGAGGGCCGTGCCCGCCCAGTTCGACGGTCTCCAGCTCCCGCACGCCCCCGGCGCCGGGAAGTCCGGGTGTTCCCGACCGGACGCCAGGTCGGACCTCAGGTCGGACGGCCGGTGCGCAGGAAGCCCGCCAGCAGCTCGTGCACCGCCGCCGCGCCCTCCTCGGCGAGCACCTCGTGGCCCGCCCCCGCCGCCTCCACGTACCGGAAGTCGACGCCCTCCACCCGCCCCAGCCGCAGCAGTTCGTGCCGCAGCGAACGGGACTGGCCGACCGGCACCACCTCGTCCCGGTCCCCGTGCACCACCAGCAGCGGCGCGTGCAGCCGGTGCGCCACCCGCAGCACGTCGCGCGGGCCCAGCGCGTCCTCCAGCTCCCGGTCGCCGCCCAGCCGGGCCGTCAGCGCCCGCACCGGCGCCGCCGCCTCCGCCAGCAGCCGCCCGCCGGACAGGAACGGCGCCACCACCGCGCACCGCGACACCGCCCCCACCGGGGCGTGCGCCGCCGCCAGCAGCGCCAGGAACGCGCCGTAGCTCACCCCGAACAGGGCCGGCGGCTCCAGGCCCAGCGCGGCCCGCTGCCCCGCCACGCCCTCCAGCAGCGCCAGCACGTCCTCCAGGTCCGGCCCGCCCCAGGCGCCCCGGATCGCCATCGCGTACTCCGGGCCGTACCCCGTCGAACCGCGCTGGTTCGGCGCCAGCACCGCCAGGCCCTCCGCCGCCATCCGCTGCAGCGCCGGATCGAACTCCAACCGCCAGGCGTCCGCCGGACCGCCGTGCAGCGCCAGCACCAGGTGCGGCGCCGACAGCCACGACTCGCCGCCGTACACCACCGCCTCGACCGGACCCGCCGGACCGGCCAGCTCCAGGCACTGCGCCGACCGCCACCGGCCGCCGTCCCCCGGCGCCGCCGACCCGTCCAACCGCCAGCCCGCCGGGGCCCGCGCCGCGACCCGCTCCGCGGGCGGGGCGTCCAGCGGCGCCAGCGCCAACGGCAGCGCCATCGGGGCCTGCCGGGCGGGCGGCTCCGCGGCCAGCAGCGCCGCCACGTCCAGGGTGGCCAGCGCCGCCGGACGGTCCGGCGCCGAGTACGGCATCCGCAGCCCCGCCGCCGACCAGTGCCCCACCGCGCCCAGCCGCCCCGGCGGCACCGGCAGCGGACGCACCTGTTTCTCGCCCGCCCGCCACAGCACCAGCGTCGACGCCGCACCGTGGTCCACCTGCAGCACCACCTGCGGCTCCGCCCCCGGCACCAGCCCCGGCGCCACCGCCACCGGACGCAGCAGCCGCCCCGGCTGGTGCAGGCAGTCCGGGAACCGCACCGGCTCGCCGCCGCCGATCAGCGCCCAGCCGAGCCGGTCCACCCCCGGCGCGTCACTGCGCAGCATCCCGAAACCCGTCGCCGGATCGAACAGCACCAGCCGGTCGTTGCTGCTCTCGCCCAACTCCAACAGCGGTGTGGTGGTGCCCAGTTCGAGGTCCAGCACGACGGTCTTCACCATCCCGCCGACCACCCGGTCCAAGGCCAGCAGCCGCCCCGCCGCGTCCAGCCACACCCCGCCGCCGTGCAACCCCGGCAACTGCGCCACCTCCCGCGGCGCCGACCCGTCCGCCGCCAGCAGCCACACCGTCGTCACCGGACGGGTGTCCGTCCCCAGCAGCACCGCGACCGGCGCGGCCCCGCCCGGCAGCGCGAGCATCCGCAACCCCGGCATCCGCACCGTCGCCAACGGCACCTCCGGCTCCCCGGCCGCCAGCAGCACCAGCGCGTGCCGGTCCCCGTCGTGCCGGCACACCAGCACCCGGCCGTCCGGCAACGCGAGCAGCTGCGCCCGCAAGCCCTCCTCCGACGGCAACGCGACCGGCTCCGCCGGCCCGTCCGCCGGCAACCGCCAACTCTCCGCGTACCACCCGCCGTCGGCCCCGGCGGCGAGGCACGCGGCGTGCGAGCCGTCACCGGCGAAGGTGAAGCCGAGCCGCCGCAGCGCGAGGTGCACGGTCTGCGTGCTCATCGGGGGATCACCTTTCAAGCGGACGAAGAGGACGAGTCAGGGGCTCGGGGAACGGCGAGCCCGTGGCTGCGGGGGGTTCACTGCCGTTGGGTGCCGCCGCTTCGGGTTCTGTTTCAGGCACGCAGCAGCACGGACACTCCGATGGGCTCCGGCCGTCAGCAGCATCGACTCGCCGTTCCCCGAGCCCCTGACGGGGCTCTCTGGTCAGGGACTCCACATCCGGGGCCCGCCGTGGCGGAGGCGGAGGAGGAAGGCGAGCGGGCCGCCGCCGGCCGGGGCCGGTTCGCCGCCGGTGGTCGATCCCGCCCCCTCGACGGGGTCGGCCACCCGGGGCGGACGGCGGTGCGGACGTCCTCGACCAGGGCGCCGCCGGGGGCGCGCAGCACCGGGCGGTAGGCGCCGTCGTTGCCGAGCACCGAGCGGCCGGAGAGGATCACCGGTCCGGGCATTCCCGCGGTGGCGAGGTGGAGTTCCCCGGCGAGCCGCCGGAATTGCTCGTCGTCGCCCGGGTGGACGGTGAGGAATTTCCCGGCCGAGCCGCGATCGCTGTTCCGGGAATTGATTTCGTGGAGCTTCTCCCGGTCGGCGGTGAATGTGAACGCGCACGGGTCCTCGGCAATGACCGCGGCGACCGCGGACAGCACCTCGACCGCCACCGAGGAGGCCGCGCCGCCGTGCGGCTTCCAGCCCTGCTCGGGCAGTCCGCGGCCGGGCGGCCGCACCGTGCAGCAGAAGCCCTCGACCGCGACCGTCCAGTCGCCGCCGCCTCCCCGGGCCCTGCTGCCGGTCACGGCCGCCCGCGCCACCTCCACCAACGTGCCGTCCACACCCGGCCCGTCGTCGACCGGACCCGGCCCCCCGGCCCTGCGCAGCGGTGTGCCCGCCCCCATCTGCTTCACACCCCTTCGCGGTGGACCCGACCGAACGGTCTGCGGAAGTCACGAGAGCCTCGGCGGCGCCCGCCGAATTCACCCGCGCTCCGCACGGGATTCCACGCGTCGCAGCTGGGAATTGCGGCCGGTCGCCTTTTTCGACCCCCCAGGTCGAGGTCACTCTCGTTCGCAGGACTAGAAGTTACTTTCGGGGAGGGTGTGACTCAACACCGGCCGAGTCACTTCACCCGTAAGGGTGATCCGGTTTCGCTTTCGAATGCGTTCGACCCGGAGCGCGCGGTCGGGGCGCACCGCGCGGCCACCGGCCCTTTCCGTCCCGCGGGCCTGCCGGGGCGGCGCCGCGGGCCCGCGTTCGCCGCTTCCCGCCGGGTTGACGAGCAGGTGTACGACGGTGGCGCCCGGTCCGCACACCGGAGCGGGACCGGGCCCGGCCGTGGCACGCGGTAGTCTCGACAGGTGCCGAAACTGTCCGACGTCATCGCCGTGCTCGAAGAGGTCTACCCCCCGCGCTGGGCGGAGTCCTGGGACGCGGTGGGCCTGGTCTGCGGCGACCCGGAGGCGGAGGTCCGCCGGGTGCTGTTCGCCGTCGACCCCGTCCGGGCCGTGGTGGACGAGGCCGTCGAGTGGGGTGCCGACCTGCTGGTCACCCACCACCCCCTCTACCTGCGCGGCACCACCACCGTCGCCGCGACCGGCTCCAAGGGCCGGGTGGTGCACACCCTGATCAAGCACGACATCGCGCTGCACGTCGCGCACACCAACGCCGACCACGCCGACCCCGGCGTCTCGGACGCGCTGGCCGAGGCGGTCGGGCTGAAGGTGACCGGTCCGCTGGTGGCCGACCCGACCGACCCGGCGGGCCGCCGGGGCAGCGGCCGGATCGGCGAACTGCCGGAGCCGATGACGCTGGCGGCCTTCGCCGCGCAGGTCGCCGCCGGGCTGCCCGCCACCGCCGCGGGCGTCCGCGCCGCCGGCGACCCGGAGCGGCCCGTCCGCCGGGTCGCGGTCTGCGGCGGCTCCGGCGACTCCTTCCTGGCCGAGGCCCGCGCGGCCGGCGTGGACGCGTACGTCACCGCCGACCTGCGGCACCACCCGGCCTCCGAAGCCACCGAGGCGGCCCCGGTCGCCCTGGTCGACGCCGCGCACTGGGCCACCGAGTGGCCCTGGCTCACCCTCGCCGCCCGCGAGCTCACCGGCCGCGCCGACAGCCGCGGCTGGCCGCTGGAGACCCGCGTCTCCACCCGGGTCACCGACCCGTGGACGGCGCACGCGCCGATGCCGTACGCCCCCTGACCTCCCCCGCTTCACCAACTCAACAGGAGCCCTGCCGCGTGAACGCCGCGCCCGCCGACCAGATCCGCCTGCTCGACCTGCAGGCCCTCGACTCCCGCCTCGACCAGCTGGCCCACCGGCGCCGCACCCTGCCCGAGCACGCCGAGATCGACAAGGCCACCGCCGACCACAACGCCCTCAAGGACCTGGTCGTCGCCGCCCAGGCCCAGCTCGGCGACACCACCCGCGAGCAGGCCAAGGCCGAGGCGGACGTCGAGCAGGTCCGCAGCCGGGCCGCCCGCAACCAGCAGCGGATGGACTCCGGCGCGGTCTCGCCCAAGGACCTGGAGAACCTCCAGCACGAGAACGCCTCGCTGGCCAAGCGCCAGGGCGACCTGGAGGACATCGTCCTGGAGGTCATGGAGCGCCTGGAGTCCGCCCAGACCCGGGTGGTCGAGCTGACCGCCCGGCTGGAGCACTCCTCCGTCGTGGTCGCCGAGGCCGAGGGCCGCCGGGACGCCGAGTTCGCCGAGATCGACGGCCAGGTCGAGAAGGTCCGCCGCGACCGCGAGGCCATCGCCCACATCATCCCCGCCGACCTGATGAAGTCCTACCTGCGCCTGCGCGAGCAGCAGGGCGGCGTCGGCGCGGCCCGCCTCTACCAGCGCCGCTGCGAGGGCTGCCGCACCGAGTTCTCGATCACCGAGTTCAACGCGATCAAGGCCGAGCCCGCCGACAAGGTGCTGCGCTGCGAGAACTGCGGCCGGATCCTGGTCCGCACCGGCGAGTCGGGCGTCTGACCCCCGTGGCCGGTCCGGTGGCGGGTGCCAGGTACGTGGTCGAGGCCGACGGCGGCTCCCGGGGCAACCCGGGGCCGGCCGGCTACGGCGCGGTGGTCCGCGACGCCGACACCGGGCAGGTCCTGGTCGAGGCCGCCGAGTACCTCGGCCACGCCACCAACAACGTCGCCGAGTACCGGGGCCTGATCGCCGGCCTCAAGGCCGCCCGCGACCTCGACCCGGACGCCCGGGTCGAGGTCCGGATGGACTCCAAGCTGGTCGTCGAGCAGATGTCCGGGCGCTGGCAGGTCAAGCACCCCGACATGCGCCCGCTGGCCGCCGAGGCCCGCACCGTCCTGCCCGCCGGGCACGTCACGTACGAGTGGATCCCGCGCGAGCGGA
This sequence comes from Kitasatospora saccharophila, assembly GCF_039529925.1. NCBI lineage: Bacteria > Bacillati > Actinomycetota > Actinomycetes > Kitasatosporales > Streptomycetaceae > Kitasatospora > Kitasatospora saccharophila. The sequence continues at coordinate 49,524 of NZ_BAAANS010000049.1, forward strand.
ACAAGACCGCCGACCGGCTCGCCAACGAGGCGATGGACGCGGGGCAGCGCGGCCGCCAGTGGGAGCCCGCCCCCCGGCCCGCCGCGCCGGTCTCCTCCGGCACGGCGGACGAACCGCTGCCCGCCGCCTCCGCCCCCCGGGCCGGCCGGGCCGCGCCCGCCGACCTCGGCACCCCCACCACCCTGGTGCTGCTGCGCCACGGCGAGACCCCGCTCACCCCGCTCAAGCGCTTCTCCGGCAGCACCGGCAGCGACCCCGGCCTGTCCGAGAAGGGGCGCTGGCAGGCCGAGCGCGCCGCCGAGGCGCTGGCCGCCCGCGGCACCGTGCAGGCCGTGGTGGCCTCCCCGATGCTGCGCACCCGGCAGACCGCCGAGGCCACCGCCCGCCGGCTCGGCCTGGAGGTGCGGATCGAGGAGGGCCTGCGCGAACTCGACTTCGGCGTCTGGGAGGGACTCACCTTCGCCGAGGTGATGGAACGCCACCCCGCCGACCTCACCAGCTGGCTCGGCTCCGCCAAGGTCAAGCCCACCGGCAGCACCGAGTCCCTCACCACGCTGGCCCAGCGGGTCGCCCAGGCCCGCGACCGGATCACCACCCGGTACGCCGGGCAGACCGTCCTGGTGGTCTCGCACGTCAGCCCGATCAAGACCCTGATCCGGCTCGCCCTCGGCGCCCCGCCGGACGCCGTGCACCGGATGGAACTGTCCGCGGCCTCGCTCTGCGCCGTCCAGTACTACCGCGACGGCAACGCCTCGGTGCGGCTGCTCAACGACACCTCGCACCTGCGCTGAGCCCCCGGCGGCGCTGCTCAGTGGACGTCGGTCACCACGACGTCCAACTGCCAGGGCTTGCGGTCGGTGCCGCGCGCCGAGACCTCCACCCGGTGGCCCAACTGCTCCAGCGCGTCCACCAGTTCACCCGGCGCGGCCGGCTCCAGGCCCGCCGCCAGCAGGTCGCGCACCAGCCGGCCCTTGGTGGCCTTGTTGAAGTGCGACACCACCGAGCGCTTCGGCACCCCGTCCACCAGGCGCTCCTGCAGCACCCGCACCGTCACCGTCCGGCCCGCGACCGGGCCCGCGGGCTTCCAGGCCGCCGCGTACGCCGAACTGCGCAGGTCCAGCACCAGCCCGTCCGCGACCCCGGGCAGCACCGCGTCCAACTCGCCCCGCCAGTACGCGCCCAGCGCGCCCAGCGGCGGCAGCTTCACGCCCATCGAGCAGCGGTACGGCGGGATCCGGTCGCCGATCCGCACCGCGCCCCACAGCCCCGAGAACACCAGCAGCGAACGCTCCGCCCGGGCGTACGCCGCCTCGTCCAGCTTCGCCAGGCCCAGGTTGTCGAACAGCACCCCGGTGTACACCTCGCCCGCCGGACGGGCCCCCGCCGACAGCAGCCCGGCGTTCTTCGCCACCTCCCCGCGCAGCCCCTTGCTCAGCCCCAGTACCCCGGCCGCCCGCTCCTCGTCCCCCGCGCACAACTCCACCAGCGCCGCCAGCACCCGCCCCCGCGCCGCGGCCAGCCCCGGCAGCGACAGCCCCGCCAACTCCACCGGCACCCCGGCCTCCGGCGCGGCCTTCCCTTCCGACGGCGGCAGCAGAACCAGCACGGCGACACCCCTTCAACAACCTGTAGCACCCGAACCCGCCCCACCCTAACGACCCGCCCGCCCGCACCCCGAATCCCGCCCCACCCGCCCGGCGCAGCCCCCGCCCGCCGCTCGCGGGGCCCGCCCGCCCCGCCCGCGGGGCCCTCACGCCCCGGTCGCGGCCGTCCGCGGCCGTCCGCGCCCCCGCAGCGGTGCGGGGCCCCTCCCCGTGGTCAATCCCCGTGCGCCACAACCGCCTTCACGGCTGTTTCAACGCGCCTTCCACGCCACCGCCGCTTACGCTGCGACCATGCCGCGCCGACACCTCAGCGTCCGGGCCGCCCAGACCGCCAGGATCAACACCGAGCTCGCCGAACTCAGGACCCGTCTGGAGATCCGCACCGACTGGTCGCCGGAGGTGCTCGCGGAGGCCGACCGGGCGGCCGCGCTGCCCCGGCTGCCGGAGTTCGACGCCACCGACCTGGACCTGTTCACCCTCGACCCGCCGGACTCCCGCGACCTCGACCAGGCCGTGCACCTGTCCCGGCGCGGCACCGGCTACCGGGTGCACTACGCGATCGCCGACGTCGGCGCGTTCGTCGTCCCGGGCGGGGCGATCGACACCGAGGCCGCGCACCGGGTGCAGACGCTGTACTTCCCGGACGGGAGCGTGCCGCTGCACCCGGCCCGGCTGTCCGAGGGCGCGGCCAGCCTGCTGCCCGGCGAGCTGCGGCCCGCCCTGCTCTGGCAGCTCGACCTGGACGCCGACGGGGAGCTGCTCCTGGCCGACCTGCGCCGGGCCCGGGTCCGCTCCCGCCGCCGGCTCGACTACGCGGGCGCCCAGGGCCGGATCGACGCGGGCGGCGCGGACGGGCAGCTCGCCCTGCTCGCCGAGGTCGGCGCCCTGCGCGAGGAGCGGGAGCGGGCGCGCGGCGGGGTCAGCCTGCCGGTGCCCGAGCAGGAGGTGAGCGCCGAGGACGGCGGCTACCGGCTCGGCTACCGGGCGCCGCTGCCGGTCGAGGGCTGGAACGCGCAGGTCTCGCTGCTCACCGGGATGGCCGCCGCCCAGCTGATGCTGGACGCCGGGACGGGCCTGCTGCGCACCCTGCCCGCGGCCCCGGAGTCCGCGTACGCCCGGCTGCGCCGCACCGCCGCCGCGCTCGGCGTGCCCTGGCCCGACGGGCTGCCGTACCCGGCGCTGATCCGTTCGCTGGACCCGGGCCGGACCGCCGACGCGGCCTTCCTGAACGAGTGCACCGGCCTGCTGCGCGGCGCCGGCTACCGGGCCTTCGACACCGCCCGCGGCACCGCCCCGCCCGCCGACCCGGGCCACGCCGCGCTGGCCGCCCCGTACGCGCACTGCACCGCGCCGCTGCGCCGGCTGGGCGACCGGTACGCGCTGGAGGTGTGCGCGGCGGTGGCGGGCGGCACCGACGTGCCGGGCTGGGTGCGGGACGCGCTGCCGCTGGTGCCGGGGCTGATGGAGGCGGGCGACCGGCGGGCGCACGAGGTGGAGCGGGCCTGCGTGGACCTGGTGGAGACCGAGCTGCTGCGCGGCCGGGAGGGCGAGGAGTTCGAGGCGGTGGTGGTGGAGGTGGACGAGCGCCGCCCCACGGTGGGCACGGTGCAGCTGCGCGACCCGGCGGTGGTCGCCAAGTGCGACGCCGCGGAGCGGCTGCCGCTGGGCCGCCGGGTGACCGTCCGGCTCACCCTGGCCGATCCGGCGGCCCGGACGGTCCGGTTCGCGCTGGCGGCGCAGGGGTAGCCGAGGGGCCGGAGGGTCCCAGGAAGCGTTCATGAAATGGTGGGATGATCGGATGATGAGCCGACCGATCACCGCGCTGGACCGCCGTCACAGGCTGCTGATCCTGGCCATCTGCTGCCTCAGCCTGTTCATCGTCGGCCTGGACAACACCGTCGTGAACATCGCGCTGCCCGCGATCCAGCGGGACCTGGACGCGCCCGCCTCCGGCCTGCAGTGGGTGATCGACGCCTACACGCTGGTGCTGGCCTCGCTGCTGATGCTCTCCGGCTCGGTGGCCGACCGGATCGGCCGCAAGCGGGTGTTCATGACCGGGCTGGTGCTGTTCGTGCTCGGCTCGCTGCTGTGCAGCCTCGCCCCCGGCCTCGGCTGGCTGATCGGCTTCCGCGCGGTGCAGGCGGTCGGCGGCTCGATGATGAACCCGGTGGCGATGTCGATCATCACCAACACCTTCACCGACCCCAGGGAACGGGCCCGGGCGATCGGCGTCTGGGGCGGCGTGATCGGCATCAGCATGGCGCTCGGCCCGCTGATCGGCGGCTTCCTGGTGGACAGCGCGGGCTGGCCGTCGATCTTCCTGATCAACGTGCCGGTCGGCCTGGCCGCCTGCCTGCTGACCCACCGCCACGTCCCGGAGTCCCGCTCGCCCCGGCCCCGCCGGCTCGACCCGGTCGGACAGCTGCTGATGGTGGTGCTGCTCGGCTGCGGCACCGCCGCGATCATCGAGGGCCCCGGCCACGGCTGGACCTCGCCCGGCATCCTCACCCTGACCGGGCTCGCCGTGGCCGCACTGGTCGCCTTCCCGCTGTGGGAACTGCGGGTCGCCGAACCGCTGATCGACCCCCGGTTCTTCCGCAGCGCCCCGTTCACCGGCGCCACCGTCACCGCGGTCTGCGCGTTCGCGGCGCTCGGCGGCTTCCTCTTCCTCAACACCCTCTACCTGCAGGACGTCCGCCACTACACCCCGGTGGTGGCGGGCCTGTGGACGCTCCCGATGGCCGGCCTCACCCTGGTCGCCGCCCCGCTGTCCGGCCGGATCGTGGCCGGACGCGGCCCGCGCCTGCCGCTGCTGGTCGCCGGAGCGGCGATCGCCGCCAGCGGACTGCTGCTGACCCGGCTGACCGCCGACTCCTCCGCACTCCTGCTGCTGCCCGCGTACGCCCTGTTCGGCGTCGGCTTCGGCCTGGTCAACGCCCCGATCACCAACTCCGCGGTCTCCGGCATGCCGCTCTCCCAGGCCGGAGTGGCCGCCGCGGTCGCCTCCACCAGCCGCCAGGTCGGCCAGTCGCTCGGCGTCGCGGTGATCGGCACCGTGGTCACCAGCGCGGTCGCCTCGGCCGGCGGCTTCGCCCCCGCCACCCACGCCGGCTGGTGGATCGTCACCGGCCTCGGCCTGACCGTCCTGCTCCTCGGCCTGCTCACCACCACCCCCCGGGCGGCCGCCACCGCGGCCCGGGTCGCCGCCCGCTTCGACCAGCCGACGGACGGCGTCCGGAAGGACACCGCCAGCCGCGCGCACTGACCGGTTCCGGCGGCGGGCGGCGGCCTGCGAACACCTGGCCTGACCGGGCGGTGCGGGAGCATTCCCGCCGAGCGGCTACGATGACCAGTACGGCGGACGAGCCGGCCGGGCGGTCGCGTCGGGTCCCTTCGGGGCCCGCCGAGGAACGTCCGGGCTCCACAGAGCAGGGTGGTGGGTAACGCCCACCCGGGGTGACCCGCGGGACAGTGCCACAGAAAACAGACCGCCCGCCGCTTCGGCAGCGGGTAAGGGTGAAACGGTGGTGTAAGAGACCACCAGCGACCGAGGTGACTCGGCCGGCTCGGTAAACCCCACTCGGAGCAAGGTCAAGATCGGTGCCCCCGGGCACCGTGCGCGGGTGTTCGAGGGCTGCTCGCCCGAGCTCGCGGGTAGACCGCACGAGGCTGTCGGCAACGGCAGCCCTAGATGGATGGCCGCCTCCCCGGCCCGCGCGAGCGGCCCGGGAGACAGAACCCGGCGTACAGGCCGACTCGTCCGCCGCCTTCCGCCTCGAACGGCCCGGACGCGCACCCGCGTCCGGGCCGTTCGCCGTGCGGGCGGGCCGGGTCAGCCCACCGAGGAGTTGTAGGCGTCGACGGCGGGCTGGAGCTCCTTCGCGGCGTCGGCCAGCGCCTGCGGGGCGGTCTTGGAGCCGGAGACGGTCTGCTCGATGGCGGTCTCCACGCCCTTGCGGGCCTGCGGCATCACGCCGAGCAGGCAGCCCGCGGTGGCGGGGGTGGGCTTGGTGGCGGCCATCTGGTCGACGGCGGTCTTGAACTGGGGGTACTTGGCCACCCAGTCCTGGTCGGCGGGGACGGCCAGCGCCTTGGTGTTGACCGGGAAGTAGCCGGTGCCGGTGTGCCAGGCGGCCTGCTGCTCGGGGGAGGCGAGGAACTTCTCGAACTCCCAGGAGGCCCGCTGCTGGGCGGCGGAGTGGCCGGGGCCGGAGATCCACAGCGAGGCGCCGCCGATGACCGGGCCGCCCTGGTCGCCGGCCGCGGTCTTCGGGAACGGGGCGGTGCCGACGGTGAACTTGGCGGCCTCGGTGTAGCCGCGCAGCACGCCGGTGGACTCCAGGTGCATGGCCACCGTGCCGGCCTTGAACGCGGCCTGGGCGTCGGTGGTCTGGCGGCCGGTGTTGGCCGCGTAGCCGCCCTTGACCAGGTCGGCCCACCACTGGACGATCTCGGCGCCCTTGGCCGAGTCGAAGGTCACCTTGGCGGCCTTGCCGGTGCGGCCGTTGTCGCCGTCGCAGTAGAGCGAGCCGGACTCGGCCAGCAGCTCCTCGACGAACCAGCCGTAGACCGCCGCGCCGAAGCCGTACCTGACGGTCTGTCCGCCGCCGTCCTTCTTGGTCAGCTTCTTCGCCAGGTCGCCGAGTTCGGCCAGCGTGGTGGGCGGCTGCGCCGGGTCGAGGCCGGCCTCCTCGAAGGCGTCGGCGTTCAAGTAGAGCAGCGGCACCGAGGAGTTGAACGGCATCGAGGCGAGCCGGCCGCCGACCGAGTAGTAGTTGCGGATGTTGGGCTGCAGGTCGTCCAGCGAGTAGCCGTCCCGGTCGGCGAACGCCTGGGCCGGGACGGTCTGCTTGGAGTCGATCATGAAGCGGGTGCCGATGTCGTAGACCTGCACCAGCGCCGGGGTGGCCTTCTGCTGCACGGACGCCTTGTACTTGGCGATCAGGTCGTCGTAGCTGCCCTGGAAGACCGGCTTCACCTCGATCTTCCCCTGGTGCGCGGCGTTGAACCCGTTCACCAGGGCGGTCAGCGTCTCGGCGTTCTTGCCCGTCATCGAGTGCCAGAACTCGACGGTGGTCACCCCGGACGCCTGGTCCAGGGCGGAGGCAGCGGGCGCGGCGCCGTCGGCGGAGCCGCCGCCGGTGGAGCCGCCGGAGTCGCAGGCCGTCAGGGCCAGGCCGGACACCAGCAGGGCGGCGAGCGCGCGGGCACTCTTCTTCACGGGTCTTCTCTCTTCTGCGAGGGCGGGTACCGGAGAGTCGAGCGGGAGCGGGCGGTGCGGGGGCGTCGGACGGGCCTCAGCGGACGGCGCCGGTGGTCAGCCCGCGGACGACGAAGCGCTGGCCGAACAGCACCAGCGCCAGCGTGGGCAGCAGCGACAGCACCACGCCGGCCAGGATCAGGCCGGGGTCGGCCATCTCCGAGTCGCGCAGCGTGGACAGGCCGATCTGCAGGGTCTGCATCTCGGCGGTGCGGGTGATGATCAGCGGCCAGAAGTACTGGTTCCAGGCGGACAGGAACACGTAGACGCCGAGCGCCGCCAGCACCGGCCGGTTCAGCGGCACCAGGATCCGCCACAGGAACCGCCAGTGGCCCGCCCCGTCGATCCGGGCGGCGTCCCGCAGTTCGGCCGGGAACTGCCGGAACGACTGCCGCAGCAGGAACGTCCCGAAGGCCGAGGCCAGGAACGGCAGCACCAGCCCGAAGTAGGTGTTGCCGAGCCCCCAGCCGGACAGCGTCAGGTAGTTGGGGATGACCACGGACTCCCACGGCACCATCAGGGTGGCCAGGAACGCCCCGAACACCACCCGGCGGGCCCGCAGCGGCAGGAAGACGAAGGCGTACGCGGCCAGCACCGAGGTGAGCAGCTGCGCCGCGGTGATCAGGCCCGCCACCAGCACCGAGTTGGCGTACTGGCGGACCAGCGGCACCGCGTGCACGGCGCCGGAGAAGTTCCGGCCGGTGAGCGAGTGCGGCACCAGCGCGGGCGGGTAGGCGGCGATCTCGTCCGGGCGCATGAGGGCGCCGGCGAACACGTAGTAGACCGGGAAGAGCACCGTCAGCACGGCCGCGAGCAGCAGCAGGTGCACCGCGGCGGTGCCGAGCCGGCCGCGCGCGCTCCGGCGCGGCCGCCGGGCGGTGCGGACCGGGGCGGCGGGGGCACCGGAGGCGCCGGGGGCCGGGGCGGCGGAGGCGCCGGGGTCGGTCCCGGGTTCGGTGCGGGCGGTCGTCATGCGTAGTGCACCTTCCGCTCCAGGACGCCGAACTGGACGGCGGTGCAGGCCAGTACGACCACCAGCAGCACCACGGCCTGGGCGCTGGCGGTGCCGAAGTCGCTGGAGCCGTAGGCGAACGCCTTCTGGTAGACGGAGTAGACCAGGGTGCGGGTCGAGCCGTCCGGGCCGCCCCGGGTGAGGACGTGGATCTGGCCGAAGCCCTGCAGCGCGTTCACGGTGGAGACCACGACCAGGAAGAACAGGCTGGGCCCGAGCAGCGGCACGGTGACCGAGCGGGCCAGCCGCAGCCCGGAGGCGCCGTCCAGCCGGGCGGCCTCGGTGATCTCGTCGGGGATCGAGCCGATCCCCGCGGACAGCACCAGCACGTTGTAGCCGAGGTTCATCCAGACCGTGGACGCGGCGACCGAGAGCAGCGCGTACCGGGTGTCGGTGAGCCAGCCGACCGGGCCCAGGTGGAACTGGGAGAGCAGCCCGTTGAGCACCCCGCTGGCGGGGTTGTAGAAGACCGAGAAGACCACCGAGGCGCTGGCCACCGAGAAGGCGAACGGCAGCGCGAAGGCCGAGCGCAGCAGCCGCACGCCGCGGATCCGGCCCCCCAGCAGCAGCACCACCGCCAGCGCCCCGAGCACCCCGGGGATGACGGTGAGCAGCACGAACAGGGCGGTGGTGAGCAGCGTGTCGCGGAACTCGGCGGAGGCCAGCAGGTCGGTGTAGTGCTTCAGGCCGACGTACCGGGAGGGCGCCCCGAACAGGTCGTTGGCGTGCGCGCTGAGGTACAGGGTGCGCCCGAGCGGATAGGCGGTGAACAGGGCGAAGACGACGACCGAGGGGAGCAGGAACGCCCAGGCGAGCCCGTGCTCCCCGAGGCGGCGCGGGCGCGCCGGAGCGGGTGGTGCGGTCGGCATGGTGCGCGTCCGCCTTTCGTGACGTCGGTTCCGGCCAAACCGTGTCGCGCCCGAACGACGGACCGGCGAGGGGGAAGTGAGCGGAGGGTGGCGCCTTTCTTACGCGTTCGCGTCAGAAGTGGCGGGTGCCGTGTGGCTACCCGCCCGCCGCCGCTCCTGCACCTCCCGGGAGGTGCCGGTTCGTCAGGTCCGGTACGGAGCAAGCCCGTTGGGGCGGGGAAGGAGGCATCCGTACCTGTTCGGCCGTCAAGGACCCTCGGGGCCGGGGAGTCGTCAGCGCAGCAGGCGGCGCTCCTTGGCGATGGCCACCGCGCCGGAGCGGGTGTCCACGCCGAGCTTGGCGTAGATCCGGCCGAGGTGGGTCTTCACCGTCGCCTCGCTGATGAACAGCGCCCGGGCGATCTCCCGGTTGCCGAGCCCCTGGCCCAGCTGGTCGAGGATGTCCTGCTCGCGGTCGGTGAGCTGGGGGAGCGGGGAGCGCATCTGGGCCATCACCCGGGAGGCGACCGGCGGGGACAGCGCGGGCCGGCCCGCCGCCGCCGCCCGGATCGCGGCGAACAGCTCCTCCGGCTTCTCCGCCTTCAGCAGGTAGCCGGTCGCGCCCGCGTTGATCGCCCGGCTGATGTCGGTGTCGGTGTCGAAGGTGGTCAGCACCAGGACGTGGCTCTCGCCCGACCCGGCGAGGACCCGCCGGGTGGCCTCCACCCCGTCGATCCCGGCGCCGAGCTGGAGGTCCATCAGGACCACGTCCGGCCGCAGGGCGGCGGCCAGCGAGACGGCCTCCTCCCCGGTGCTGGCCTCGCCGACCACCTCGATCGCCGGGTCGCTGGAGAGCAGGGCCAGCAGCCCGGCCCGGACCATGGCGTGGTCGTCGCAGATGACCAGCCGGACGGTGTCGTTCACGGGGCCGTTCCTCTCGTGGTGCCGCCGGCGGCCGATGCCACGGCGGGGGTGTGGCGGGGCCGGTTCAGCGGTGCCCCAGCGGGATGGCCGCGGAGACCACCGTGCCCTCGCCCGGGGCGGACTCGATGGTCAGCGTGCCGCCGAGCTGGCGCAGCCGGGCCCGCATCGCCGGGAGCCCGTGCCCGCGGCTCCCGGCGGGCGACCGCTCACCGGGCGACCGCTCGGTGAGCGACCGTTCGGCGGTCGACCGCTCGGCGCGCTCGCCCCGGCCGGACCGGCCCGGGGTGAAGCCGCGGCCGTCGTCCGCGACGTCCAGCACGGCCTGGTCGCCCAGGTAGGACAGCGTGATCGAGGCGTGCCCGGCCCGGGCGTGCTCCCGGGTGTTGGCCAGCGCGCCCTGCGCGATCCGCAGCAGGGCGGACTGCGCGGCGGCGGGCAGCGGCACCGGGGCGCCGTCCAGGTGGAAGCGGACCGCCAGGCCGCTCTCGGCGGCCTCCCGGTCGGCCAGCGCCGCCAGGGCGGCCTCCAGGGTGCCCTGCTCCGCGAGGTCGGCCGGGGCGAGGTCGTGGACGAAGCGGCGGGCCTCCACGAGGTTGCGCGCGGCGATCGCGGCGGCCGTCCGGACGTGGCCCAGGGCCGCCGCCGGATCCTGCTGCCAGGTCCGCTCCGCGGCCTGGAGCAGCATCCGCTGGCTGGAGAGGCCCTGGGCCAGCGTGTCGTGGATCTCGACCGACAGCCGCTCCCGCTCGGCCAGCGCGCCCTGCCTGCGCTCCACCGCGGCCAGCTCCCGCCGGGTGCGGATCAGGTCGACGATCAGCTTCCGCTGCCGGGCACCCTGCCGCTGCATGTACAGGAACACCGCGGTGGCCAGCGCGGCCACCGCCGGGGGCAGCAGCAGCAGCATCGGGTCGAAGCCGCCCGGCAGCCGCAGCTCGGAGACCACCACCAGCACCGTCAGCGCCGTCACCAGCGGGATCGCGGCCCGCGGCGGCAGCGCCCGGAGCACCGTGTACACCAGCGGGACCGCGCACCAGGCGAAGCTCGGCGCCATCAGCACCAGCACCGCCCAGCTCGCCAGCACCGCCGCCAGCCAGGCCGGGCGCCGCTCGGACAGCCCCGACAGGTGGCCCACGGCCAGCGCCAGGCTCAGCCCCACCACCCACGGGGCCAGCGGGCTGGACAGGTGGTGGGTGAGGTACCTGGCCAGCGAGGTGCCGAGCAGCAGCAGGAAGGCCAGCCGCATCACGACGGTGAGCCAGCCCGCGTCCGGGTCGATGGCCCGGGACAGGGGTTGACGCATCATGGCCGCCTCCTTCCGCGGTCTCCCGCTCTCGTGGTCTCCCGCTTCCGTGGTCTCCCGCCCGGCAGCCGCCGGGACCGCGGCGGACCTGCGCGGCGTGACGTGCGATCACGGTGGGTCACGCTGCGTCACGCCCGTCATAGCGATGGTGGACCGGGACGACGGCCCGCGCATCCACCGATCGGCTGACACGGATGTCGTCCATCATGCTCCGCGGAGCGAGCCGGTCCGCCGATCCGGGGAGGGGGTGCCGGGGCGAAACATGGAGTGCGAGGCCGGAGCACCAGGGATCCGGCACCGAACCCAGACCCCGATCCTCGTACAGGAGCCGAAAATGAAGCAGCTGAGCACCCGCACCCGCGTCGTCACCGGGGCCGTCGCGGTCGCCGCGGTCGGAGCCAGCGTCGTCGGTGCCGTCTCCGCCAGCGCCGAGACCCCGAAGGCGGCCCCCGCCACCGCGGTCAACTCCGACGTCCAGAACAAGAACACCTTCCAGTCCACCCACCTGACCGTCGAGGCCGCCACCAAGGCCGCCCAGGCCAGCCTGGACGCCGCGGCCAAGGCCGGGCAGAAGATCTCCGTCGCCGTCGTCGACCGCAACGGCAACGTGATCGTCGAGCTGCGCGGCGACGGCGCCGGCCCGCAGTCCTTCGAGTCCGCCGAGCGCAAGGCGTACACCGCGGTGTCCTGGAACGCGCCGACCTCCGAGCTGGTCAAGCGGCTGGCCCAGGCCCCGAACCTGAAGGACATCCCCGGCACCCTGTTCCTGGGCGGCGGCGCCCCGGTCCAGGTCAAGGGCGCCCCGATCGCGGCCGTCGGCGTGGCCGGCGCCCCGAGCGCGGACCAGGACGAGCAGTTCGCCCAGGCCGGTGTGGACGCCCTCGACAAGTGACCCGCCACGGGTGACGCCGCCGACCGTCCCCCTGCGGCTCGACGGCACGCCCCCGCGGCCCGGCGGCACGAAGCCCGCGGGCCCGCTCCTCGACGGAGCGGGCCCGCGGGGCCGCCGGGGCGTGCGCCCGGGGTCAGTCCTCCTGGTAGACGGCCAGCGCCCAGATCACGAACACGTCCAGGGCGATGATCACCAGGGACCACAGCGGGTAGTACGGCAGGTCCAGGAAGTTGCCGATCAGACCGAGCGAGACCAGGAAGATACCGACGATCCGGGCCCAGGCCGCCCCCTTGATCACGAAGAAGCCGACCACCGCGATCAGTGCGCCGAGCACCAGGTGGATCCAACCCCAGGAGGTCAGGTCGAACTTGAAGACGTACCGGGGCGTGGTGACGAACACGTCGTCCTCGGCGATCGCCATGATGCCGCGGAACACCTCCAGGAGACCGCCCACCAGCATCATCACACCGGCGAACAGCACCATCCCGGAGACCCAGCCCTTGTTCCGCGGGGGCCTGGTGGCACCGACGCGCGATCCGGTGGGCGGGGGCGTCGCACTGGGACCGACAGACGAGCTCATGGAACCTCCTAGGCCGAAGCAGGTCTTGCCCCGACCCTCCGGCACCGGCGGCCCCCGGGCATTCGGGAGACTCCATCCGGGTGAACGCCGGGCCCCGGCCCCGCCCCGCCGGGCCCGCCCGGCACCGGATCGCCCCGGACCGCCGCGCTGTGTTTACTGGTCACAGTGCATGGTCCACGGCGCCCGGCCCGCACCGCCCCGGCCGCACCGCCCCGGCCGCACCGCCCCGGCCACGGCGCCCGGGCGCCCGGCGAGGAGGTGCGCCAGCCATGGCCGAGGAGCGCACCGGGCTGACCCGCCGTCAGGCGCCGGGGTGCGTACGGCTCACCAGGCGCGTACGGCCCGTCAGGGTGGGCCGGGCGGGGCGCCCTCAGCCGCCGGGCAGCAGCGAGCGCAGGGCGAGGGCGCGCAGCGGGGCCAGCCGGGCGCGGTCCCAGCCGTGGTAGACGGCGTTGGTGCAGAGCACCAGGTAGCGGCCGGTGCGCGGGGCCAGGTACAGGCTGGTGCCGGTGAAGCCGTGGTGGTAGGCCACCGAGCCGTCCGCGGTGACCAGCCAGGCCAGGCCGCGGTGCAGGCCCGGTTCGACGGCGGTGCGCGGGCGGCGGCTCAGTGCGAACCACTGCGGCAGCGGGCCGTCCGCCCCGAGCAGGTGCTCGGCGTAGGCGGCCAGGTCGGCGGCGGAGGAGAACACCCCGGCGTGCCCGGCCACCCCGCCGAGCAGGGCCGCGCTCGGGTCGTGCGGGACGCCCCAGGTCCGGGGCGCGCCGAGCAGGCGCTGCTCGGTCGGGGCCAGCCCGGGGTCGCGCGGCAGCGGGCCGTACGCGGTGGCGGTCAGGCCGAGGCCGCGCCAGAGCGTGTCGGCGAGCGCGGGCAGCGGGTGGCCGAGCAGGTCCGGCAGCAGCAGGCCGAGCAGGATGAACCCGCGGTCGACGTAGCGGTGGTGCGCGCCGGGGGCGGAGACCAGCGGTTCGGCGCACAGGTGCTCGACCAGTGGCCGCCCGGTGTGCTCGTACCGGGCCAGGCCGGTTCGGGGGAGCAGCCCGGCGGTGTGGCTGAGCAGCTGGGCGGTGGTCAGCTCGCGTCCGGGGGAGGGGAGTTGCGGGAAGGCGGCGTGCAGCGGGGCGTCCAGGTCGAGGAGTCCGGCGCGGACGGCGGTGCCGATCAGCGGCCAGGTGGCGAGCACCTTGGTGAGCGAGGCCAGGTCGTAGCGGGTGTGCTCGTCGGGGCGGGCCGCGCCGCACTCGGGGGCGACCGTCCCGCAGGCGGCCACCGCCCGTCCGGCCCCGATCTGCCCGGCCACCAGCACCCCGCCCGGGAACTGTCCGTCGTCGACCGCCGCGCCCAGGGCGGCACCCAGTGCGGCGGCGGTGGCGTCCGCCCACTCCTGCGGTTCGGCCGGCACGGCGCTCCCCCTCCTCCGGATCCACCCTCCCGGATTGTCACCCGCGCCGGGCGCCGGGGCCAGAGTGCCTGCCGGGCCCGGGGCGCGGCTCAGGAGCGGGACGCGGCGAGCGCGTCGAGCGCGGCGACGGCCCGGTCCGCCTCGTGCACCGGGACGAACAGGTGGTCGTGGTGGAAGCCGGCCACCACGTTGCAGCCGATCCCCCGGTCGGCGAGCGCGGTGGCGACGGCGGCGGTCAGCCCGACCGCCTCCAGCGCCGAGTGCACCCGCAGGGTCAGCCAGGCGGCGACGTACGCGTACGGCAGTCCGAGCGAGTCGGCCTCCTCCTGCGCCACCACGAAGGTGACCCCCTCCGGTTCGGCGACGGTCACCACCGGCCGCAGCCCGGCGGGCACCCGCCCGGGGAGGGTGCAGTACACGTACCGGCCCGGGTTGCGGACGGGGTGCAGCCCGGAGAGCAGCTTGTCGAGGTCGCGTTCGCCTGCCATGGCGCCACGGTAGTGGGTGCGTCCGGCCCGGCGGGGGAGGCGGCGCGGGCCGGTCGCGGGGGTGCTGTCCTGTGACAACGAAGATGGACGGTTTGCCAGTGAAGTTGGACTGACGCTAGCTTGCGACAGCGAAGTTGGATCTGTGGGGCAGTCGTCAGGCGG
>NZ_BAAANS010000050.1:0-59349 GCF_039529925.1 Kitasatospora saccharophila
CCGGACGGCACCGCCGCCCCGGTGAGGACGCCGCGCCCGCCCCGGCGGCCGCGCTGCCCGCCGGTTCGCCCGCCGCCGAGCCGCCCGCCGGGCCCGCGCTCACCCCGGTGGTCGGCGGACTGCTGCCCAAGCGGGTCCGGCAGGCCAACCTGGCGCCCCAACTGCGGCCCGGCGCCGGGCCCGAGGCCGCCGAACCGGCCCGCGAGCGCGACCCCGAGGAGGCCCGCTCCGCGTTCTCCTCCTTCCAGCGCGGCTTCGCCCGCGGCCGCGGCGACCGGCTCCAGCCCGCCTCGCTCACCGTGGTGCGCTCCGAACCGGAGCCGCCCGGCACCGGGCCGGGTCAGGACCGGACCGCCCCGGCGCGGCCGCTGGTCCCCGTCCCCGGGCAGGCGCCCCGCCTGCGGGTCGCGCTGCCCTCCGCGCCGGTGCCGCCCGCGCTGCCCGCCGCCCCCAGCCGTTCCGTCCCGCCGGCGCACCAACCGCCGACCGCACCGCCCGCACCAGCAGAAGGAACCGAATCATGACCGCAACAACACCGCCGTCCGGGGACCTCGACTGGCTCCTCAACGACCTGGTCGGCCGGGTGGCGACCCTTCGGCATGCGGTGATCCTGTCCAGCGACGGCCTGGCCACCGGCGTCTCCAGCGGCCTCGGCCGCGAGGACGCCGAGCACCTGGCCGCGGTCGCCGCGGGCTTCCACAGCCTCGCCAAGGGCGCCGGCCGGCACTTCCAGGTCGGCGGAGTCCGGCAGACCATGGTCGAGCTGGACGAGGCGTTCCTGTTCATCACCGCGGCCGGTGACGGCAGTTGCCTCGCCGTGCTCAGCGACGCCGAGTCCGACGTGGGCCAGATCGCCTACGAGATGGCACTGTTGGTCAAGCGCGTCGGCGAGCACCTGGCCGCCGAACCGAGGACCGAGAACACGCTGCCCGGGAGATGACCGATTCGATGAGCGAGCCCGATCCGACCGAGCCGACCGAGGCCACCGCCCCGGCCGGTCCCGGTGGCGCGCCCGCGGACGACGAGGGGGCCGGCGCCGAGCCGGTCGACCTGTTCGCGCCCCGCACCCCGGTGGACGACCGCTGGTTCGACGACGAGGCCGGGCCGGTGGTCCGGCTGTTCTCGATGACCAGGGGGCGCGCCCGCCCGGTCGACGACGGCCTGTTCGACCTGATTTCCCTGGTCACCGCCGCCGGGCCGGTTCCCGGCCCCGGCGGCGCCCGGCCCGACCTCGTGCTCGACCCGGAACACCACGCGATCCTCGGACTCTGCCGCGACGAGCCGCTCAGCGTCGCCGAGCTGGGGTCCTACACCGACCTTCCGGTGAGCGTGGTCCGGGTCCTGCTCGGCGACCTCCACGACGCCGATCTGATCAGCGTCACCCGACCCTTCCAGCTCGCCCAGCAACCGGACGAGCGCCTGCTGCGAGACGTGATCAATGGCCTCCGTGCACTCTGACGCCCCGTCGACCTCCACCGCCGCCCGCAAGGCCCCCTGGGCCACCAGCGCGGTCAAGATCCTGATCGCCGGCGGCTTCGGCGCGGGCAAGACCACCCTGGTCGGCGCGGTCAGCGAGATCCGCCCGCTGCGCACCGAGGAGTCGCTCAGCGAGGTCGGCCGCCCGGTCGACGACACCGCCGGGGTGGAGGCCAAGCGCACCACCACCGTCGCGATGGACTTCGGCCGGATCGACCTCAAGCCCGGCCTCGCCCTGTACCTGTTCGGCACCCCCGGCCAGGACCGGTTCTGGTTCGTCTGGGACGAGCTCGCCCGCGGCACCCTCGGCGCGGTCGTCCTCGCCGACACCCGGCGGCTGGCCGACTCCTTCCCCTCGGTCGACTACTTCGAGCAGCGCGGCATCCCGTTCATCGTCGCCGTCAACTGCTTCGAGGGCACCGAGGTGTACGCCCCCGACGCCGTCCGCGCCGCGCTCGACCTGCCGGCCGGGGTGCCCGTGCTGCTGTGCGACGCCCGGCGCCGCGAGGACGGCAAGGAGTTGCTGATCCGCCTGGTCGAGCACGCGGCGGACCGGGCCGGCGTGCGGCTCTGACGCCGTTTCGGGCCGCCGGGCCCGGGCGGCCGAGGTAGTTCTGCCTCCGATATTTTCTGCGTCCCCGCAGGTCGGGGCGGTGGCATCCGGATGGTGGACGCTTTCCGTCTCGCCCTGCGGATGAGCCCCTCCGGTGGGTTGCCTTCCGGGCACCGGGCGTGGAAGTCTCGTAGTCGTGCCCGCCGCCGAACGGCCGCGGAGCCCGACACACCCGGGGGGAGGAGCCGCGCCATGACCGTATCGGTCCGCCTCGCCGCGCTCCCGGTGCTCCCCGTCCTCACCGTCCGCCGGTACATCGACCACGGCCGGATCTACAGCGCCTGCTGTCGCTGACGCACCGCCACCCGGCCCGCCCCTGACGGGCGGTGGCGGTTCCGTGCGTCCCCGCCGACCCACGCAGCGCCCGGAGAGCAACCGTGCACGTACGCACCCTCCTCGAACCGTTCTGGCCCTCGCGCCGGAACCACCACTTCGACCTGCCCTGTCGGCGCGCGACCAGCGCCTCCCGGCCCCGGACCTGACCAACCGTCAACTCCCGTGCGCCGGAAGCGCAGACGACGACCACCCACCGACCGTCACGCGCGAAAGAGCCCTCACATGTCGTACGCCGCCACCGCCACCGCGACCCCGCACCTGCGCGCGGTCCGCTCCCTCCCCAACCTCGCCCCCGCGACCGCCGCCGGCCTCGCCGCCGAACACCGGCGGGCCGCCGGGCCCCGGCCGGTCGCCGCCGCCACCGTCGCCCCCGCGCCCGCCCCGGAGAGCCTGCTCGCCGGACTCCAGGACGGCGCCGCCGTGGTCGCCGCCCTCCCGCAGTCCGTCCTCCCGCAGGGGCTGCTCGCCCAGCTCGGCGCGGCCAACTCCCCGCTGGTCGGCTACCTGGTCCTGGTGCCCGCGGAGACCCCGGTCGCCGCCGCCCCCGCTGCCGTCGAGGCCCCGGCGGCCCCCCGGCCGTTCACCCGCCCCGCCGACAGCGGCATCTCCGTCGACCTCGACCGCCGCAACGCCTACGTCGACGGAGTGCTGCTCGACCTCACCTACCTCGAATTCGAACTCCTCGCCCACCTCACCGAGCACCCGCACCGGGTCCACACCCGCGACCAGCTCGTCCACACCGTCTGGGGCTACGGCCACGTCGGTGACGGCCGCACCGTCGACGTCCACGTCGCCCGCCTGCGCCGCAAGCTCGGCGCGGCCTACCGCGACACCATCGTCACCGTCCGCCGGGTCGGCTACAAGTACGCCCCGGTGGCGTAGCGGACCGCACGCCCGCCCGCGCAGGCCGCGGCGAGGACACCCCGGTGTCCCGCCGCGGCCGTCGTGTTTCCGCGCCCCGGGCCGTCAACCGCCCTTCCGCACCGCCCCGGTGGCGCGGCTCAGCGCTGGTCCGGGGGCAGCAGCAGGACGGTGAGCGCCGCCGCGCAGGCCCGGGCGTGGACGAGGGCGCGGGGCAGCTCCTCGTCGGGGAGGCGGGCGGGAGTGGCGCGGACGGCGAGGGCGAAGCGCGCGCTGGGGGTGCGGTCGAGGACGGGGACGGCGAGGGTGCGGACGCCGGGGGCGGACTCGCCGTCGTTGAGGGCGTAGCCGCGCTCGCGGGTGCGGGCGAGCTCGGCGTCCAGCGCGGCCGGGTCGGTGAGGGTGTGCGGGGTGTAGGCGTCCAGCGGACCGTCCAGCGGCGGGTCGGCGGGGGAGGGCCAGGCCAGCAGCACCTTGCCGAGGGCGGTGGAGTGCAGCGGGCGGCGCAGGCCCAGGCCGGTGGAGGGCAGGACGGAGCCGCCGACCAGGATGACGGCGTGCGGGCCGGAGCGGATGGCCAGGTCGGCGGTGGCGCCGGTGCGGGCGGCCAGCCGGTCGAGTTCGGGGCCGGCCAGGTGCAGGCCGCGCTGGTGGAAGGTGAGCTGGCCGAGCTCGGCGACGGCCGGGCCGAGCCGGTAGCGGGCGGTGCGCTCGTCCTGGTCGAGGAAGCCGGTGGCGACCAGGGTGCGGGCCAGGCGGTGCGCGGTGGAGACGGACAGGCCGGTGCGGCGGGCGAGTTCGGAGGCGCTGAGGTCGGGCCCGTTGTCGTGGAAGCAGTTCAGCAGGCCGAGCGCCCGGTGGACCGCCTGGGCGCCGCTCGGCGGGGCGGGGAGGGTTCCGGGGGCGGGCATCGCACTTCTCCGGTTCGGTTCGTTGCGGGCTGAGGAGGGGGCAACTTCCGTGCTCAGCCCAGGATATGGGCGTGATCACGAAGGCAGTGTTGCGGCAGTGTTGCGGCCGACGGGTCTTGTGTGAACAGGTGATCCCATCATCTGGCAAGGCTTGATTCCGCCCCCGGTCGGATGGAACGCTCGGGTCATCAGGTCACCGCCGGCTGGAGCAGCCGGTCCGAACAGGAGGGAGCCCACCGTGAAGACGCACCGGTGCCTCTCCTGCTGTTGTCGCTGACCGCCCCCGAACCCCCTTTCCCCGCCCGGCCGTTCCCACCATGCGGAACGAAGCCCGCGCGCCTCCTGCCGATCACCGGAGCCCCGCCATGAGCACCACCCCCGCCGCGCCCCCGTACCCCGACACCCTGTGGTTCACCCGCTGCCCGGTGCCGACCGCCACCGGCATCGCCGCCGACCAGGGCTGGCTGGCCGAGGAGTTCGCCGCCGAGGGCATCGCGGTGCGCTCGCTGCAGGACGTCCCGCCGGAGGTCGCCGCCGACCACCACTACACCCACGCGCTGACCGGCCTGTTCCGGGAGGGCGGCAACGTCCCCGCGCTGTGGGCCCGTTCGCGCGGCGAACGGACCAGGCTGATCGGCCTCACCTGGATCGAGGAGCGCCAGACGGTGCTCGTCCGGGAGGGCAGCGGCATCGACTCCGCCGAGCGGCTGCGCGGGCGGCGGCTCGCGGTGCCCCGGCACCCGATCGCGATCGACTTCTGGCGGGCGATGGCGCTGGCCGGCCACCACGGCGCGCTGGCCTCGGCCGGACTCGGCCCGGCGGACGTCGAGTGGGTGGACGTCGAGGCCGAGCGGAACGGCGGCCAGTGGGAGGCCGAACTGACCGCGCTGGCCGAGGGCCGGGTGGACGCCGTGTACGTGAAGGGCGCGCTCGCCGTGGAGGCCGCCCGCCGCCACGGGGCCGTCCCCGCCGTCGAGTTGGACGCGCTGCCGGACCGCCGGCACCGGGTCAACAACGGCACCCCGCGCCCGATCACCGTCCACCAGCACCTGCTGGACGAGCACCCCGAGCTGGTGGCCCGGTTCCTGGCCGTGCTGCTGCGCGCCGCCGACTGGGCGGCCGAGCGGCCCGCGGACGTGGCCCGGATCCTCGGCGCCGAGACCGGCGCCGGACCGGAGGGCGTCGCGGGCGCCTACGCGGCGGGCAGCCACCGCACCCTGCACCCGGACCTGTCCGCCGAACGCCTCGAACTCCTGGCCCGGCAGGAGGAGTTCCTGCACACCCACGGCTTCCTCGCCGACCGGGTCGACGTGCACGCCTGGGCCGACCCCGCCCCGCTGGCCGCCGCCCGCGCCCTGCTCGCCGCCCGCTCCTGACACTTCCCCCCGACCCTGCTGGAGAGCCCCATGAGCACCACCACCACCGTCCGCCGCCGCACCCTGCTCGCCGCCACCGCCCTGACCGCCGTCGCCGCGCTCGCCCTGACCGCCTGCGGCTCGTCCGCCAAGGACGCCTCGGCCTCCGCCGACGGAAAGGGCGCCGAGGTGGTGCTGAGAGTCCCCGACCCCGGGAACTCCGGCTTCCTCGCCAAGGGCAAGAAGGACGGCTCGCTGGACGCGGCGCTGGCCGCCGTGCACGCCAAGGTGGTGTGGACGGGCAGCGCCGGGCCGTTCGCCCCCGCCGCGCAGGCCCTCAACGCCGACCAGCTGGACGTCGCCCAGGGCTCGATCACCTCGGCCGTCGCCGCGCTCGCCCAGAAGCCCGGCTTCAAGCTGTTCGCGCAGACCGAACCGGACCAGGCCGGCGAGGGCATCCTGGTGAAGAACGGCTCCCCGATCAAGGAGATCCAGGACCTGGTCGGCAAGAAGGTCGCCGTCTCGCAGGGCGGCACCTCCGAGTACCTGCTGCTCAAGGCGCTGGAGAAGAACGGCATCCCGGCCGACAAGGTCGAGCGGGTCTACCTGCGGGCCGACCAGACCTCCGGCGTCTTCAACTCCGGCCAGGTCGACGCCTGGGCGACCTGGGGCACCTTCTCGATCCCCGCCATCGCCAACGGAGGCGCGCACTTCCTGGCCGACGGCAAGGCCGTCGGCAGCGACAACTACGCGGTGTGGGCGGTGCGTTCGACCTTCGCCGAGAAGCACCCCGACGTACTGAAGGCGTTCTACGGCTACCTGCACGAGAACGGCGCCAAGGAGAAGGCCGACCCGGCCGCCTACCTCAACGTGTTCACCGACGCCGGCCCGACCGCCGTCACCCCCGCCGAGAAGGACATCGCCGTCGACTTCGGCAAGCAGCGCGCCGTCGACTCGCCGATCACCGACGCCGACGCGGCCCGGTTCGCGGTGGTCGCCAAGTTCTACGCCGACCAGGGCGTCACCAAGAGCCTGGTCGACGTCAAGCCCTACCTGATCGACATCGACTCCCTCGCCGGGAGCGGGAAATGACCGTCACCACCGAGGCGGCCCGGGCCGCCGGGCTGGTCGCCCCCCGGGCCCGCACCACCGCCGACCGGCCGCGCGGCGTCTCGCTCGCCCTGCGCACCCTGGGCCCGGTCGCCCTGATCGCCGCCTGGCAGATCTCCTCGGCGACCGGCGCGCTCACCCCCGACGTGCTCGCCTCTCCCGGTCAAGTCCTGCAAGCCGTCCAGGAGTTGTGGGGCAACGGGCAGCTCACCGACGCGCTCTCCACCTCGCTGACCCGGGCCGCCCTCGGCCTGCTGTTCGGCGCCGGCACCGGCCTGGTGCTCGGCGTGGTCACCGGCTTCTTCCGGCTCGGCGACGAACTGCTCGACTCCGCGATCCAAGTCCTGCGCACCGTCCCGTTCCTGGCGCTGGTGCCGCTGTTCATGGTCTGGTTCGGCATCACCGAGACCGCGAAGATCGCGCTGATCGGCGTCGCCACCTCCTTCCCGATGTACGTCTCCGCCTCCGGCGGCGTCCGCAACACCGACCGCAAACTCGTCGAGGCGATGCGCAGCTTCGGCCTCTCCCGCTGGGCCGTCGTCCGCGAGGTGGTGCTACCCGGCGCGCTGCCCGCCCTGCTCTCCGGGCTGCGGCTGTCGATGACGCTCAGCGTGATCGCGCTGATCGCCGCCGAGGAGATCAACTCCACCGAGGGGATCGGCTACCTGATGGCCCAGGCGCAGAACTTCTCCCGCACCGACGTGCTCGCCGTCTGCATCCTGATCTACGGCCTGCTCGGCCTGGCCGCCGACGGCGCGGTGCGCGTCCTGGAACGCGTCCTGATGCCCTGGCGGCCCGCCGGCGGGCGAGCGGGGGCCGGACGATGAGCACCACCACGACCACGACCACGACCACCACCCCCGCCGTCCACCTCCGGGGCCTGCGCCGGGTGTTCGGTACCCGGGCCGTCCTGGACGGCGTCGACCTGGACATCGCCCGCGGCGAGTTCCTCGCCCTGCTCGGCGCCTCCGGCACCGGCAAGACCACCCTGCTGCGGATCCTCGGCGCGCTCGACCGCGCCGACGAGGGCACCGTGCTCGTCCCGCCCTCGCGCACCGTGGTGTTCCAGGAGCCCCGGCTGATCCCGTCCAAGCGCGTCCTGGGCAACGTCACCGTCGGCCTGCCGCGCGGCGCCGCCACCCGGGAGACCGGCCGCCGGGCCCTGGCCGAGGTCGGCCTCGCCGACCACGCCGACGCCTGGCCCGGCACCCTCTCCGGCGGCGAGGCGCAGCGCGCCGCCCTCGCCCGGGCCCTCGTCCGGGAACCCGAACTCCTGCTGCTGGACGAGCCGTTCGCCGCCCTGGACGCGCTCACCCGGCTGCGCATGCAGGACCTGGTCGGCGAACTGTGCCGCAAGCACCGGCCCGCCGTCCTGCTGGTCACCCACGACGTGGACGAGGCGATCCGGCTCGCCGACCGGGTGGCCGTACTGCGCGACGGCGCGCTCGTCCGCGACGAGACCGTCACCGTCGAACGCCCCCGGGACGCCGCCGACCCCGACTTCGCGGCGCTGCGCCGCCGCCTGCTCGCCGACCTCGGCGTGCACCAGGACTCCGCACCACAGCACGTCAACTAGCCGCTCCCGCAAGGAAAGAGACCGCCATGACCATCACCGTCGGTGTGCACCGCTCCAACCCGTCCCTCTACCACCTGGCCCGACTCGACTACCTCCAGCAGGAGTTGGCCCCGCTCGGCGAGAACGCCGAGTTCCACCACTACGCCGACGGCACCAAGACCGGCCCCTACCTGGCCGACGGCACCATCGACTTCGGCGGCACCGGCTCCACCCCGCCGGTCACCGCCCAGGCCGCCGGGCACGACATCGTCTACACCGCGGTCTCCGCGCCCCGCCCCGACCACGGCGCGCTGCTGGTCGCCGCCGACGGGCCGGTGCACTCGATCGCCGACCTCAAGGGCACCACCGTGGTGCTCGGCATCGGCTCCTGGCAGACCCACCTGCTCGCCAAGGCCCTGCACCAGCACGGGCTCTCCTACCGCGACGACATCAGCGCCGAGCGCCCCGCCGGGGACGAGGCCGAGCGGCTGCGCGGCGGCGCCATCGCCGGCTGGATCGCCCAGGGCGCCGAACTCGCCGCCGCCCGCCGCACCGGGGACTTCCGCGAACTGATCCGCACCGGCGACGTCATCACCGACCGCTCGGTGTTCTTCGCCCGCCGCGAATTCGCCGTCCAGCGGCCCGAGGTGGTCGCCGCCATCGTCACCGCCCTGCAGCGCGCCGACCACTGGGCCGCCGCCCACCCGGCCGAGGCCGCCGCCCTCGCCGCCGAGGACCAGGGCGGCGAGGCCGCCGACTGGCACACCGCGCTGGCCGCCCTGCCCTGGCGACTGGAGCCCGCCACCGCCGAGTTCGTCGCCGAGCAGCAGGAAGCCGCCGACATCTTCCACCAGGTCGGCTTCATCGACCGCGCCGTCACCGTCGCCGACGCCCACCTGCCCGAGCTGGAGCAGCCCGTCGCCGCCGCCGTCTCCCGCGCCGCGAAGGAGGCGTGAGCACCATGGCCACCGAAGTCCTCTGGTACCTGATCCCCCGCGAGGGCCACTACCCGTGGGAGCCCGAAGGCCGCCGCCCGGTCGACCTCGGCTACCTCCAGCACCTCGCCGCCACCGTGGAACGGCTCGGCTACACCGGCGCCCTGCTCGCCACCGACCAGTACGACGTGTGGACGCTCGGCTCCGCGCTGGCCGCCGCCACCGGCCCCGGCTTCCAGCCCCTGCTGGCCGTCCACCCCGGCCTGGTCGCCCCCACCCTGCTGGCCAAGATGGCGCTCTCCTTCGAGCACCTGCACGGCCCCGGCCGGCTCCGCTTCAACGTGGTCAACGGCTCCACCAACCAGCTGCGCGAGTACGGCCTGCACGTCGAGCACGACGACCGCTACCGGCTGTCCGCCGAGTACTGGAACCTGGTCAAGCGCCTCACCAGCGGCGAAGTCTTCGACCACGAGGGCGAGTTCTACCAGCTGAAGAACGCCGGCGCCTCGCTGCGCGACCTGCCGCCGCTGCGCGAGGGCCACATCCCGCTCTGGTTCGGCGGCTCCTCCCCGGCGGGCATCGAGGTCGCCGCCGAGCACGTCGACGTCTACCTCACCTGGGGCGAACCCCCGCACCTGCTCAAGGAGAAGCTGGAGCGCGTCCGCGAACGCGCCGCCGCGCACGGCCGCACCCTGCGGCTCGGCCTGCGGCTGCACCTGATCGTCCGCGACACCGAGGAACAGGCCTGGGCCGCCGCCGACCGCCTGCTCGACGTCACCAGCGAGGCCACCTACGCCCGCCAGCTCGGCGGCCGGGCCGGCGAGGACGGCATCGGCTGGCAGCGCCAGTTCCGCCAGCACGGCGGCCGCGTCCCGGCCCGCGCGCGGGAGCTGGAGGAGCACCCCAACCTGTGGCCCGGGATGAGCCTGTTCCGCCCCGGCCCCGGCACCGCCGTGGTCGGCTCCACCGAGCAGGTCGTCGAACGGCTCCGGGAGTTCCAGGAGTTGGGCGTGGACACCTTCATCCTCTCCGGGAACCCGCTGCTGGAGGAGGCGTACCGGGTCGCCGAGACCGTCCTGCCGAAGCTGCACCCCTGAGCCCGGGCGTACCCGGAACGGGCCGGCGGGTGGCCGAACTCTCCCCGGCCACCCGCCGGTTCACCGCACTACTTGCTGATCCGGTCGATCTCCGCCAGCTCCTCCGCGGACAGCGGACCGGCCGCCAGCGCGTCCAGGTTCTGGTCCAGCTGCTTCACGCTCGACGCGCCGATGATCACCGACACCACCCGCTCGTCCCGCAGCACCCAGGACAGCGCCAGCTGCGCCAGGCTCTGCCCGCGGCCCTCCGCGACCTTCGCCAGCGCCCGCAGCTGCTCCAGCTTCTCCCCCGTCAGCGCCTCCTCCTTCAGGAAGTGGCCCACCGACATCCGCGAACCCGCCGGGACGTCACCCGACAGGTAGCGGTCGGTCAACAGGCCCTGCGCCAGCGGGGAGTAGGCGATCAGCGCGGTCTGCGTCTCGCCCACCGCGTCCAGCAGACCCTGCTCCGGCTCCCGGTTCAGGATCGAGTAGCTGGCCTGGTTCAGCAGGCACGGCGTGCCCAGCTCGCGCAGGATCGCCACCGCCTCCCGGTGCTGCTCCGCCGGGTAGTTGGAGATCGCCGCGTACAGCGCGCGGCCCGAGCGCACCGCCGTGTCCAGCGCCCCCATGGTCTCCTCCAGCGGGGTGGTCGGGTCCCACCGGTGCGAGTAGAAGACGTCGACGTAGTCCAGGCCCATCCGGCTCAGCGACTGGTCCAGGCTGGCCAGCAGGTACTTGCGGCTGCCGCCGTCCCCGTACGGGCCCGGCCACATGTCCCAGCCCGCCTTCGAGGCGATGAACAGCTCGTCCCGGAACGGGCGGAAGTCCTGCGCGAACAGGTAGCCGAAGTTGCGCTCCGCGCTGCCGTACGGCGGGCCGTAGTTGTTCGCCAGGTCGAAGTGGGTCACCCCCCGGTCGAAGGCCCGGCGCAGCACCGCGCGCTGCACCTCCAGCGGCTGGGTGTCACCGAAGTTGTGCCACAGGCCGAGCGAGACGGCGGGCAGCTGCACGCCGCTGCGCCCGGCGCGGCGGAAGGACATCGAGGCGTAGCGGTCTTCTGCGGGGAGGAAGCTCATGAACAGCATCCTGCCAGCTAGGAGCCCCGGGGGGACCAACGGCCCTGCCCGTGGACACCACCCCGGCGTAGCCTGGCCGGACGGGCGCGGCAGCGCGCACCGCCCGTGACAGCGCGTGACGACGAGTGACAGCGACAGCGCGGAACAGCACGAGAGGACACCGCCGTGGCACTGCCGGACATCACCAGCCGGGCCGACCTGGAACAGGCCCTCCGGCTCTTCTACCGCGCCGCCTTCGCCGACCCGCTGATCGGCCCGCACTTCACCGAGATCGCCCGCCTCGACCTGGACGCCCACCTCCCGCGGATCACCGACTTCTGGGAGAGCGCCCTGCTGCGCACCGCCTCCTACCGGGGCAACGCGCTCGCCCCGCACGCCGCCCTGCACGCCGCCGCCCCGCTCGCCGCCGCCCACTTCGGCCGCTGGGTCCAGCTCTGGCGCGCCACCCTCGACGGCCGGCACGCCGGGCCCGTCACCGAACGCGCCAAGGCCCAGTCCCAGCGGATCGCCGTCGCCATGCTGCGCCGCCTCGGCGAGGGCGACACCGGCGGCGGCAGCGGCGGCTTCGTCCCGCTCAGCGCCGTCCGACTGGCCTCGGGCAGCGCCGCCGGCTGACCGCGCCGCGAACGGCCCGGGCGTCAGGATCCGCCGGGCCGCTCCGGAGCCCGTTCGGAGTCCGTGCGGAGTCCGCTTGGAGCCCACTTGGAACGCAGGCCGGCACCGGTCGCGCGGGGGCATCGCATAGGCTCGACCCACGATGGTGCGGATCACTGTGCTCGGGACACTGACGGCGCAAGTGGCGGGGGCCGCCACCCGGTTGGGAGGCCCGCGCCAGCGCGGCGTGCTCGCCCAACTCCTGGTCGCCCGCGGGACGGTCGTCCCCGCCGACCGGCTGATCGACGGCCTGTGGGAGGGCCGCCCGCCCGCCAAGGCCGCCGGCTCCCTCCAGGCGTACGTCTCCAACCTGCGCCGCCTGCTCGAACCCGAACGCGGCCCCCGCCAGGAGGCCCGCCTGCTGGTCAGCGAGGCGGGCGGCTACGCGCTGCGCGGCGTGCGCACCGACGCCCAGGAGTTCGAGGACCTGCTCGACGGCCCCGCTGCTCCGGCTGCTCCCGGGGAGCCCGGCGGCCCGCACCCGGACGGCGCGGGGCGGCTGCGGCGGGCGCTCGGACTATGGCGGGGCCCCGCGTACGGCGAGTTCGCCGACCGGGCCTGGGCCGCCCCCGAGATCGCCCGGCTGGAGGAGCTGCGCACCACCGCACGGGAGTCCGCCGTCGAAGCCGACCTCGCCGCCGGCCGGGCCCGCGCCGCCGCGCGGGACGCCGCCGCCCTGGTCGAGGACCACCCGCTGCGCGAGGAGTCCTGGCGGCTGCTCGCCCTCGCCCTCTGGCACGGCGGCCGCCAGGCCGAGGCGCTCGCCGCCGTCCGCCGCGCCCGCGGCTACTTCGCCGCCGAACTCGGCCTGGACCCGGGCCCGTTGCTCACCGCCGTCGAATCCGCGATCCTCCACCAGCACGCCGAGGAGCTGACCCCGCGCCGCACCCCGCCGCCACGACCGGCCGGACCGGCCGGGGGAGCGACGGGCACCGCAGGGCCCGGAACCGGCGTGGCCGGCTGCGGCGGGGCCCTGATGCGGCCCGCCGGAGCCGTCGTCGGGCCGGCCGGGGCGGTGCTGCCGTTGGCCGGTGTGGCCGGTGTGGCCGGGGCACCGCCGGGGTCTGCCGGGGGCGTGGCTGGGCCGGATGACCGGGTGGCCGGGGTGCCGTTGGGGTCCGCCGCCGGGGTTGTTGGGCTCGATGGGGGTGCGGCGGGGGCTGTTGGCGGGGTCGTTTCCTGGGGTGTCTGGGCGGCCGGTCCGGCTGGGGCCGTTGCGCCGTCGGCCGGTGCGGCCGGTGTGGCTGGTGCGGCCGGGACAGCGCCGGGGTCCGCCGTCCGGGCCGCTGGGGATGCCGGGGGCGTGGCTGGGCCGGATGACCGGGTGGCCGGGGTGCCGGTGGGGTCCGCCGCCGGGGCTGCTGGGGATGCTGGGCTCGGTGGGGGTGTGGTGGAGGCTGGGGACGCCGGGGGCGTGGCCGGGCCGACCGGGGCGGTGCTGCCGTCGGCCGGTGTGGCCGGGGTGCCGGTGGGGTCCGCCGCCGGGGCTGTTGGCGGGGTCGTTCCCTGGGGTGTATGGGCGGCGGACCCGACTGGGGCCGTTGCGCCGTCGGCCGGTGCGGTCGGGGGCGCGCCCGGGCTCGGCGGGGCCGGCCCTCGGGCCGTCCCGGCGGCCGTACCCGCGCTCGTCCCCGTGGTCCGTCCGGGTGCCGGGCGTCCGCAGGTGTTCGTGGGGCGGCAGGACGAGGTGGCGGCGCTGCTGGACGCGGCCGGGCGGGCCCGGGGCGGGGCCGGGTTCGCGCTGGTGGGCGGGGAGGCGGGGGCCGGGAAGTCGACCCTGCTGGAGCGGTTGCGGGAGCGACTGGCCGACGGGGGCTGGCGGGTGGTGACCGGCCGGTGTCCGGAGAGCGCGGGGGCGCCGGCGGCCTGGGCGTGGACCGAGGTGCTGCGCGACCTGGCCCGGTACGAGCCGTCCACCGCCGCGGACCCGCTGCTCGCCCCGCTGCTCGCCGACCCGGACCCGACCGGTCGGCAGGACGCCGTCTCCGGCCGGTTCCGGCTGCACCGCGCGGTCGTCGCCCACCTGCACGCCGCCGCCCGGACGGTGCCGCTCGCCGTCCTGCTGGACGACCTGCACGCCGCCGACCCGGAGACCAGGGAACTGCTCGGCGAACTGGCCGCCGACCCGGCCGCCCCCGGCGGCGGCCTGCTGGTGGTGGCCGCGCTGCGCCCGGGCGAGGGCGAACTCGCGGACGTGCTGGCCAAGTTGGCCCGCCGTTCGCCGGTGCGGGTGCCGCTCGGAGGGCTCGCCGAGCCTGACGCCGGACGGCTGATCGAGGCGGTCTGTGCCGCCCCCGTCCGTCCGGAGACCGTCCGGGCGCTGGCCGAACGCACCGGCGGGAACCCGTTCTACCTCGCCGAGATCGCCCAACTCCTTTCCCTGGAGGACGAGTCCACCGCGCTGCGGCAGGTCCCGCAGGGCGTCCGGGACGTGCTGCGCCGCCGCTTCGAGCGGCTGCCCGCCCCCGCCGTCGACCTGCTGCGGCTGGCCGCCGTCGCGGGCCGGGAGAGCGACGTCGACCTGCTGCTGCGGGCCGGCGAGCAGGACGAGGACACCGCCACCGAGGCCGTCGAGGCGGCCGTCGCGGGCGGCCTGCTGCTCGAACCCCGGCCCGGCACCGTCCGGTTCGCCCACGTGCTGGTCCGCGACACCCTGTACGCCGACCTCGGCGGCCTGCGCCGGGCCCGCCTGCACGGCCGGATCGGCCACGCCCTGCACGACCTGCGTCCCGGTGAACTCACCGCGCTGGCCCACCACTTCACCCAGGCCGCGACCGCCGCCACGGCCGCCCTCGCGGTCGACCACTGCGTGCGCGCCGCCGAGGCCGCCGAGCGCCGCTACGCCCACCCCAGCGCCGTCAACCTGCTCCGGCAGGCCGTCGACAACCTGGAGCGCGCCGCCGAACAGCCCGGCGAGGACCGGCCCGCCCGCCGGATCGAGCTGCTCGGCGCCCTGCTGCGCGCGCAGGTCCGGGCCGGGCAGGTCACCGCCGCCACCCGCACCAAGGCCCGCGCGCTCGAACTGGCCCGGGAGAGCGGCCGGGAGGAACTCCTGATCGCCGCCTGGACCGCCTGGACCGAACCCACCCCGTGGGTCACCCACCCGTACGGCGCGCTCAACCAGGAGGCCGTCGACCAGCTCACCCGGCTGCTGCGCCGCACCGACCTGCCGCCCGCCACCCGCTGCCGGCTGCTCGACGCGCTCACCCAGGAACTCGACTGCGCGGGCTCCACCGAGGCGGTCGCCGCCGGGTACGAGGCGCTGGAGATCGCCCGCGCCGAGGGCGACCCGCGGCTGCTCTGCCTCGCGCTCACCGCCCGGGCCCGCTCCTGCGACCACGAGCTGGCGCCGGTCGACCGGAGCGCGCTGGCCGCCGAACTCGCCGCGCTCGCCACCGAGCACGACCTGCCCGCCTACCGCTGGCACGCCGAGCACCTGGCCGCCACCGCCGCCGCCGTGCACGGCGACCTCCCCGCGCTGCGCCGCCACATGGCGGTCGGCGAGGAGCTCGCGCACCGCTACGGGCTGGCCGAGTTCGTCGACGTGGTGCTGTTCCAGCGCGGCATGCTGGAACTCGCCGCGGGCCGGCTGGCGGAGGCGGCCGCCCTGTACGAGCAGGCCCTGACCGGCCTGCGCGAACGCGGCTCGCTGCACGCGGCCGGGCTGGACGCGCTGATCGGGGTGGTGATCGCCCACCGGCAGGGCCGCCTCGCCGAGACGCTGCCGCTGATCCGGGAGCACCAGGCCCAGTACGGCCCGCTGATCACCGACGTCACCGCGCTCGCCATGTTCGCCGCCGGGCACGACCCGCGGGAGGTCCGGCGGGCCCGGGGCGAGCCGCAGGGCGTCCAGGCCGACTACTTCCGCTCGCTGTTCCTGCAGCTGCGCGCCGAGCTGGTGATCGCCCTGGACGAACGCGAGGAGGCCGCCGAACTGCTGGCGGAGATGCGCCCGTTGGCCCACCTGGTGGCCGGTGCGGCGTCCACCTCGATCGCGATCCGCCCGGTCGCCCTCACCCTCGGCGAACTCGCCCGCCACCTCGGCCGCACCGCCGAGGCGGTCGGGCACTTCCGGCAGGCCGCCGAGGTCGCCCGCCGCTGGGAGGCCCCCGACTGGACGGCCGAGGCCACCGCCGCGCTGGCCGCCCTGGGCGCCCCGGACAAGTGACCCGCTCCGCCGCTGCGGGTCCCAGCCGAGGACGCCTCCCGGTCGGGCGTCCCCGGCCGGGACTTGGAACGGGCCGCCAAGTGGGCTCCAAGAGCGGCCTTCCACACTGGGGTCCGACCTCGTTCGACCGCTGCACGGAAGGCTTCTGCAATGTCCACACTCCTCGGCCGCCTCGGCGGGGCCGCGGCGGCCCGGCCCTGGCGCACCGTCGCCGCCTGGGTGCTGCTGATAGGCGCGGTGCTCGGCCTGGCGCAGGCGTTCGGCGGCGAGCCGCGCGACAACTACCGGATCCCCGGCACCCCGTCCACCGCCGGGATGGACCTGCTGAACGCGCGCTTCCCGGAGACCTCCGGCACCAGCGCCCGGGTGGTCGTGCACGCCCGCGACGGCGAGGAGCTGCCCGCCGACGCGCTGGCCGCGCTGCGCGGCAGCCTGGCGAGGGTGCCGCACGCGCTGTCGGTGAGCGAGCCGGTGCCGTCCCGGGCCGGGGACACCGCGCTGCTGACGGTCGGTTACGACGTCAAGGTGACCGCGTTCAAGGGCTCCGAGGGTCTGGACGCGCTGCGGGACGCCGCCCGGGCCACCACCGGCGCCGGGTACCAGGTCGAGTTCGGCGGCGAGCTGCCGGAGAACTTCAGCGCCCCGAACGGGACGGCCGAGGCGATCGGCATGGGCGCCGCGCTGGTGATCCTGGTGGTCGCGCTGGGCTCGGTCACCGCGGCGGGCCTGCCGCTGCTGGTCGCGCTGGCCGGGCTGGGCGCCGGCACCGGGCTGATCACCCTGCTGTCGGCCGTCGTCGACATCAGCGACATCGCGCCCACGGTGGCCTCCATGGTCGGCCTCGGCGTCGGCATCGACTACGCGCTGCTGCTGGTCTCCCGGCACGTGGAGGGGCTGCGCCGGGGCCTGGACGCCCGCGCCGCCGCCACCGAGGCGAACGCCACCGCGGGCTCCTCGGTGGTGGTCGCGGGGGCGACGGTGCTGGTCTCGCTGCTCGGCCTCAAGCTGGCGGGCCTGTCCACCTACGCCTCGTTCGGCTACGCCACCTTCGCCACCGTCGGCGCCGTGATGGCGGCCGCCCTGACGCTGGTGCCCGCGCTGGCCGCGCTCGCCGGCCCGCGCCTGCTGCGCCGCGCCGAACGCCGCGCCCCCGTTCCGCCCGCGGAACGCCACGGCTCCGCCCCCGCCCCCGCCGCGGAAGGCGCGACCCGCACCGAGCGCTGGGCCCGGCTGATCGGCCGCCGCCCGGTGACCGCCGCGCTCCTGTCGCTGGCCGTGCTGCTCGCGCTGGCCGCCCCGATGCTCGGCATGCGCACCTGGCCGCAGGACGCCGGCAGCCAGGCGTCCGGCAGCACCACCCGCAAGGCGTACGACCTGATCGCCGACGCGTACGGCCCCGGCGCGAACGGGCCGCTGCTGCTGGCGGTCGACCTGGATCGACTGCCCGCCGCCGAACTCCCGTCGCTGGAGCAGAAGCTGGCGGCGGAACCGGGCGTCGTCGCGGTCCGCCCGGCGCTGGTGAACGCGGCGGGCGACGCCGCGGTGATCAGCGTCCAGCCCGCCACCGGCCCGCAGGACGAGGCCACCGTCGAGCTGCTGGACCGGCTGCGCGACGGCGCGCTCCCGGCCGGGGTGCAGGTCACCGGCACGGTCGCGGCCTTCTCCGACATCTCCGACCGGCTCTCGCAGCGGCTGTGGGTGGTGGTCCCGTTCGTGGTGGTGCTGGCGCTGATCCTGCTGACCGTGCTGTTCCGGGCGCCGGTGATCGCGGTCAAGGCCGCCGCGATGAACCTGCTGTCGGTGGCCGCCGCGTACGGGGTGATGACGGCGGTCTTCCAGCACGACGCGGGGGCGAAGCTGCTCGGGCTGCCGCACGCGGTGCCGGTCTCCAGCTGGGTGCCGATCCTGATGTTCACCGTGCTGTTCGGCCTGTCGATGGACTACGAGGTGTTCCTGCTCTCCCGGGTCCGCGAGGACTGGCTGGCCACCGGCGACGCCCGCGGCAGCGTGGTGCGCGGGCTGTCCGCCACCGGGCGGGTGATCAGCAGCGCCGCGGCGATCATGGTGGCGGTGTTCACCGGCTTCGCGATCGACCCCGACATCACGGTCAAGATGATCGGCGTGGGCATGGCCGCCGCCGTCCTGGTGGACGCCACCGTGGTCCGGATGGTCCTGGTGCCCGCGACCATGACCCTGCTCGGCCGCCACAACTGGTGGCTGCCCCGCCGGCTGGACCGCCTGCTCCCGCAGCTGCGGATCGAGCACGGCGACGCCCCCGCCCCCGCCGTCCCCGCCCCCGCCGGGCAGCCGGTCGAGGTCTGACCCCGTCCGCGCCGCTCCCGCCCCCCGGGCCCCGCCGCGCTTATGGTGGGGCCCGTGGGCGTACGGGTGGAGCGGGTGTACGAGGAGCCGGACGGCGGCCTGCGGGTGCTGGTGGACCGGCTGTGGCCGCGCGGGCTGCGCAAGGAGGACGCGCACCTGGACCGCTGGGCGAAGGAGGTGGCGCCCTCCACGGAGCTGCGCCGCTGGTTCCACGGGCCTGACGGGCGGTACCCGGAGTTCGTCCGGCGCTACCGGGCCGAGCTGGAAGGGCCGGACGCGCGGCGGGAGTTGGACGGGCTGTGCGAGGCGGCCGGCTCCGGGGAGCTGGTGCTGCTGACGGCGGTGAAGGAGCCGGGGCACAGCCACGCGGAGGTGCTGCTGGAAGTGGTGCGGGAACGCTGCGCACGGCGATGATGATCATGGCGGCGTGTTAAATCGGACATATGGCTCCAATTCCGCTCTAATACGCTCATGAGTCTCCTGCGTGAGAACGCCGTTCTCGCCCTCTTCTTCTGCCTGGGCCTGGGCTACCTGGTCGGAAAGCTCCGCGTCGGACCGATCCAACTGGGCGGCATCTGCGGCGTCCTGATCGTGTCGATGCTGGTCGGCGCCCAGAACGTCTCGGTGAACGCGGACGTCAAGAACGTCGCGTTCGCCCTGTTCATCTTCTCGCTCGGCTACATCGCCGGCCCGCAGTTCTTCGCCAACATGAACGCCAAGGGCCTGCGCTTCGGCGTGCTCTCCGTCATGGAGGCGATCGTCGTCGTCCTGATGGCGCTCGGCATCGCCAAGGGCTTCGACCTCGACGTCGGCACCGCCGCCGGCATCCTGGCCGGCGCCGCCACCGAGTCCGCCGCCGTCGGCACCGCGCAGGACGCGATCGCCAAGCTCCCCGGCATCACCGCCGACCAGACCACCCAGCTGCAGGCGCACGTCGCCACCGCCTACTCGGTCTGCTACCTGTTCGGCCTGATCAGCATCGTCCTGCTGACCAGCCAGCTGTTCCCGCTGCTGATGCGGATCAAGCTGCCCGAAGCCTCCCGCCGGGTCTGGGAGAAGATGCGCGGCGAGGGCGGCGAACTGGAACCCGGCGAGGCCCCCTCGCTGCCCGCCCTGGTCGGCCGCACCTACCTGGTCTCGCAGGGCGAGGGCACCCGGATCAGCCAGGTCCAGGAGCGCTCCGGCCAACTCGTCACCGTCGAGGCCGTCCAGCGCGGCGGCAAGAAGCTCGGCGTCGACGACGACCCGGTGCTGCGCCGCGGCGACCAGGTGCTGGTGGTCGGCCGCCGCGCCGCCGTGCTGGACGCCGGGCACGAACTCGGCCCCGAGACCAGCGGCGTCCCCGGCCTGGACAGCCCGATGGCGGTCCGCCAGGTCGTGGTCACCAACAAGGAGGTCGCCGGACGCACCCTCAACGCCGTCCGCGACCAGGACCACGACGTCACCGGCGGCGTCTTCCTCACCGACATCCAGCGGGTCGACCACCACCTGCCCGCCGTCGGCGAGACCGAGGTGCACCGCGGCGACACCCTCACCGTGGTCGGCGCCCGCTCCCGGGTCGAGAAGTTCGCGGGCAAGGTCGGCGCCACCGTCCGCTCCGACACCGCCGACTACATCTACATCTCGCTCGGCATCTGCCTGGGCGTCCTGCTCGGCAAGGTCAACATCCACTTCGGCGAGGTCAACCTGACCCTCGGCACCGGCGGCGGCTGCCTGATCTCCGGCCTGGTCTTCGGCTGGTTCCGCTCGCTGCGCCCCACCTTCGGCGCTTACCCGCCGGCCGCCGCGCAGACCATGAAGGACCTCGGCCTGGCCATGTTCATCGCGGTCACCGGCATGGCCGCCGGACCCGACGCCGGGCCGCTGCTCAAGCAGTACCCCGTGCTGCTGCCGGTCTCCGGGATCCTGATGGTGGTCGTCCCGGCCTTCCTCGGCCTGTTCATCGGACGCCGCTTCCTCAAGATCGAACCGCCGATCCTGGTCGGCGCGATCGCCGGCCAGCAGTGCTCCACCCCCGCGATCACCGCCGTCGGCAACGTCGCCCAGAGCAGCGTCCCGATGCTCGGCTACACCATCACCTACACCATTTCCAACTTCCTGCTGCCGCTGACCGGACCACTGTTGGTCGGTCTGGTCGGCCTGGGCGGGGGATGAGGACCCATGGACTGGATCACCGACCACGTCTTCAAGCCCTACCCCGAACTGCTGATCTTCCTGACCATCGCGATCGGCTTCCTGGTCGGCCGGCTGCACTGGAAGGCCATCGGCCTGGGCGCCGTCACCGGCTGCCTGATCGCCGGGCTGTTCACCGGCTGGGTGACCGAGGTCGAGGTCAACGGCACCGTCAAGTCGGTGTTCTTCATCATGTTCCTGTTCGCCCTCGGCTACAAGGTCGGCCCGCAGTTCTTCCGCGGCCTCAAGAAGGACGGCCTGCCCCAGGTCGCGGTCACCGTCGCGGTCTGCCTCAGCGGCCTGGCGATCTGCTGGGGCTTCGCCGAGATGCTCGGGTACGGCCCCGGCCTCGGCGCCGGACTGCTCGGCGGCGCGCTCACCCAGTCCGCCGTCATCGGCGTCGCCCAGGACGCCATCGGCGGCCTGCCCGGCCTCAGCCAGGACCAGATCACCGCGCAGCAGAACCTCGTCCCGATCGGGTACGCCGTCACCTACCCGCTCGGCACCATCCTGTGCGCGATCCTGCTGGCCAACATCGCCCCCCGCTTCCTGCACAGCGACCTCGCCGCCGACTCCCGCGAACTGGCCGCCGAACTCGACGCCCCCGCCGACGACCCCGACCTCGCCGAGGGCTACTACGAGGTCGTGCTGCGCGCCTACACCGCCGTCAACGGTCCGATCGGCTCCACCATCGAGCAGTTCGAACAGCGCGAGCAGGCCGCCGGCCGCCGGGTCTACCTCACCCGGGTCCGCCGCGACGGCAAGATCCTCGACCACGACCAGCAGACCGTCATCGAGCGCGGCGACGTGCTCGCCGTCAGCGCGCTCCGCCACGACCTGGTCGAACTCGACCCGGTCGGCGCCATCGGCCCGGAGACCGACGACGTCGAACTGCTCGGCTACCAGACCGAGCACCTGCACGTGGTCGCCTCCGAGAAGGCCCAACTCGGCAAGACCATCGCGGAGCTCCGGCGCGAGCCGTTCATGGTCGGGGTGTTCGTCGACAAGGTCTACCGCTCCGGCGCCGAGTTCCCCTACCGGCTCACCACCCAGCTCGAACGCGGCGACACCCTGCTGCTCTCCGGCCCGCAGCGCCTGGTCGGACCGGCCGCCGCGGCGATCGGCAAGCCCGTGCCGACCAGCTTCGCCACCGACATGACCTGGGTGGGCCTGGGCATCTTCCTCGGCGGCTGCATCGGCATCCCCGCGCTCACCCTCGGCGGCGTCCCGATCAGCCTGTCCACCTCCGGCGGCGCGCTGATCATGGGCCTGGTGTTCGGCTGGATCCGCGGCAAGTACCCCACCTACGGCAACGTGCCGCCCGGCGCCCAGTGGTTCATGGACACCCTCGGCCTGTGCGCGTTCGTCGCCATCGTCGGCATCAACGCCGGGCCGAGCTTCACCAGCGGCCTCTCCCAGGCCGGTTGGGGCCTGCTGCTGTGGGGCGCCGTCGCCACCGTCGTCCCGCTGGTCGTCGGCCTGCTG
The DNA here is from genome assembly GCF_039529925.1 of Kitasatospora saccharophila. NCBI lineage: Bacteria > Bacillati > Actinomycetota > Actinomycetes > Kitasatosporales > Streptomycetaceae > Kitasatospora > Kitasatospora saccharophila. Next base: position 22,109 of record NZ_BAAANS010000050.1, read on the forward strand.
GTCGGCCACTTCGTGTTCAGGATGCGCCCGCCGATCCTGATGGGCGTGGTGGCCGGCGCGCAGACCACCACCGCCGCGATCGGCGCCATCAACGAAGCCTCCCGCAGCCAGATCCCCACCCTCGGCTACACCATCCCGTACGCCGCAGGAAACGTCCTGCTGACCATCTGGGGCGCCGTCATCGTCGCCCTGCTCGGCTAGTCGCCCCGGAAGGACCCGCACCATGAGCAAGCCGTCGATCAGCCGCGAGGAGATCCAGCGCCTCTCCCGGCTCAGCCCGTTCGAACTCAAGGGCGAGTTCATCGCACTCGCCGAGCGCTACCAGGCCGACCAGCCCGGGCAGAAGGACAAGTCCACCGTCCACATGCTCAACGCGGGCCGCGGCAACCCCAACTGGGTCTGCACCGGCCCCCGCGAGGCGATGCTCGCGCTCGGCCACTTCGCGCTCGGCGAGTCCCGCCGGGTCTGGACCGCCGACAACCTCGGCGGCATGCCCGAGCAGAAGGGCATCGCCGCCCGCTACGACCACTTCGCCCGCTCCCACCCCGAACTGCCCGGCATCGACCTGCTCACCGCCTGCACCGGCCTCGCCGTCGACCGCTTCGACCTCGACCGCGACGCCTTCCTGCACGAGCTCGCGGACGCCGCGATCGGCGACAACTACCCCGTCCCCGACCGGATGCTGACCTGCGCCGAGCAGATCGTCACCGGCTACCTCCAGGACGAACTGATGGACCGCCGGCCCCCCGAGGGGCAGCTCGACCTGTTCGCCACCGAGGGCGGCACCGCCGCGATGTGCTACGTCTTCGACTCGCTGATGAAGAACGGCATCCTGCACAAGGGCGACAAGATCGCCCTGATGGTGCCGGTCTTCACGCCCTACATCGAGATCCCCGAACTCGACACCTACGAGTTCGACGTCGTCCTGGTCCAGGCGTCCTCCTTCGCCGAGGCCGGCGTGCGCGAATGGCGCTACCCCACCGAGGAGGTCGCCAAGCTCGCCGACCCCGCCGTCAAACTGGTCTGCCTGGTCAACCCCAGCAACCCGCCCTCGCTGGCGCTCTCCCGGCGGGTCGCCGACCAGATCGGGTCCATCGTCGCCACCGACAACCCCGGCCTGATCATCGTCACCGACGACGTCTACGGCACCTTCGTCGACCACTTCCGCAGCATCGCCGCCGACCTGCCCCGCAACACCCTGCTCGTCTACTCCTACTCCAAGCACTACGGCGCCACCGGCCACCGCCTCGGCGTGATCGGCCTCCACCGCGACAACGTCATCGACGACGCCCTCGCCGCCCTCCCGCAGGCCGAGAAGGACCGGCTCGCCAAGCGCTACGGCAGCCTCAGCCTCGACCCCGGCAGCATCCGGTTCATCGACCGCCTGGTCGCCGACTCCCGCCAGGTCGCCCTCAACCACACCGCCGGCCTCTCCCTCCCGCAGCAGGCCCAGCTCACCCTGTTCTCGCTCTTCGCGATGCTCCCCGAGGGCAAGGCGTACAAGGCCAAGGTGCAGGCCATCGTCAAGCAGCGCCTCGACCTGCTGCTCGAAGGCTCCGGCATGAAGATCTCCGAGGACCCGCAGCGGGCCGGCTACTACATCGAACTCGACCTGCTCGCCGAGGCCGAACGCACCTCCGGCCCCGACTTCGCCGCCTACCTGAAGAAGAACTACGAACCCACCGAACCCCTGTTCCGGCTCGCCGAGCAGACCGGCGTCGTCCTCCTCAACGGCGGCGGCTTCGACGGCCCCGAGTGGTCGGTCCGGGTCTCCCTCGCCAACCTCGACGACCTCGACTACCTCAAGATCGGCCACCACCTGAAGGCCATCTTCGACGACTACCGCGCCGAGTGGCAGTCCGCCGGGGGCAACTGACACCCCGTCGCACCGCCCGCCGGGGCCGCGCTCCTCGCCGGGGGGCGCGGCCCCGGCCGGTCAGTGCGGTTCCTTCCGGGCCGACCGGGAACCGGCCGTGGTGCTCTGCCCGGGCAGCGGGATCCGCATCCTGCGGGCCTCGGCGCGGGACCCGGCGGGGTCCGGGGACGGGGGCGGGGCCGGTCCGGGTTGGCCGGGCGGGGTGGGCGGCGCATGCTGGAGGGGAGTGGCCGGGGCGAGCCCGGTCCGAGGAGTGCGCCATGGAGATCAGGGCAGCGAACGGGGTGGTGGCGGGGATCGACGGGTCGGTGCCCGCGGCCGAGGCCGCCGAGTGGGGCGCCCGGGAGGCCGAGTGGCGGGGGACCGGGCTGCACCTGGTGCACGCCGTCAACACCGGGACGGTGACGCTCTCGCCGCGCGCCGGCGCCACCGTCACCGACCTGATCCTGCGCGAGGCCGCCGAACTGCTGGAGGCGGTGCAGGCCACCCTGGAAGCCGCCCATCCCGGACTGCGGATCACCGGCGACGTGGTGCCGCGCGACGCCGGGGAGGCGGTGCTGACCGCGGCCGAGCACGCCTCGCTCGCGGTGCTCGGGACCCGCGGCCACGGCGGCTTCGCCTCGCTGCTGCTCGGCTCGGTCAGCCTGCGGGTGGCCGCGCACGCCGCCTGCCCGGTGGCGGTGGTCCGCGGCGCCGAGCACCCGGACGGGCCGGTGCTGGTCGCCGTCCACGACGAGCGCGACGCCGCCGCGCTGCGCTTCGGCTGCGAGACCGCCGCCCGCCGGGGCCTGCCGGTGCGGGCGGTGCACGCCTGGTCGCCGGTGGTCGCCGACGTGGGGCGGATGGCGCCGATGGTCGACGAACTGGGCGAGGAGGCACAGCTGCACGAGCAGCTGCTGCGCCGCACCTGCGACCCGGTGCGCGAGGACTACCCGGACGTCGAGGTGGAGAGCCACCAGCTGACCGGCTCGGTCGCCGCGACCGTGGTCGAGGAGTCCCGGACCGCCGCCCTGGTGGTGCTCTCCCGGCACGAGCCCGCGCCGCGCTTCGGCCTGCGGCTGGCCACCCCGGTGCACGCCGTGCTGCACCACGCGCACTGCCCGGTGGCGGTCGTCCCGGTGTGAGGGGGGCCGGCCGGCGCTCGCGTCGGTCCGGTCGGCGTTCGCGTCAGGCGGGGGGCAGCAGCGGACCGGCGAGGCGGCGGAAGGCGGTCTCGACGAGGTCGGCGGCGTCCGAGGGGGGCGTGTCGCGGGCGGCCCAGGTCTCGACGGCCACCCGCATCGCGGTGTTCGCGGCGGCGGCCAGCAGCCGGGCGTCCAGCCCTTCGGCGTCCAGGCCGGTGAGCCGGGCCAGGACGGGGCGCAGCGCGGCCTCGGCGTCGTGGTGGACCCGGTGCCAGACGTCGCGCAGGGCCGGGTCGTCCGGCATGGCGCGCAGCAGGCCGCGGGTCCAGGCCAGCGACTCGGCGGGGCGGCCGGGGGCGGGGGCGAGGGAGGCGCGGGCGGAGTCCAGCAGGGCGGTGAGCGGCGGGACGGCCGGGTCGGTGGCGGCGAGCAGGGCGATCCAGTGGCGGGAGCCCTCGGCGAGCAGCGGGGCGACCGCGTCCTCCTTGGTGCGGAAGTAGCGGTAGAAGGTGCGCAGCGAGACGCCGCAGGTGCGGGCGACGTCCTCGGCGGTGGTGCCCTCGGCGCCGTTCTCGGCGAACAGGCGGGCGGCGGCGAGGGCGATCTCCTGCTGGGTGGCGGCCTTGCGGCGCTCGGTCAGGGAGAGCGGCGGGCGGTCGTCGGGCGCGGGCATCTGCGGGTCCCCCGGTGCGTGCGGTCGGTGGCGTGCGTGGGTCATGTGGCGTGCGTGCGTGCGTGCGTGCGTGCGTGCGTGCGTGCGTGCGTGCGGTCGGCGGCGTGCGCGGGTGCGGCCGCGGCGGCCTCCAGCCTAGCCGGGGGACGTCACGGGATGCGGGTGTGGCACAACGTGCCACTTAGGCGTACCGTGCACTCAACGGGCCGGACAGCGGGCCCGTCCGCACCACAGGGAGACCCCCGTCATGAAGCGTTTCGAAGGCCGCCGCGTCCTGGTCACCGGCGCCGGATCCGGCATCGGCCGGGCCACCGTCCACCGGATCCTCGCCGAGGGCGGCACCGTGGTCGCCGCCGACGTCGCCGAGGCCGGACTCGCCGCCACCCGCGCGCGGGCCGAGGCCGACGGCACCGCCGACCGGCTGGGCACCGTGGTCGTCGACATCTCCGACGAGGAGTCCGTCCGGGCCGGGATCGGCGGCTCGATCACCGGGCTCGGCGGCCTGGACGTGCTGGTCAACGCCGCGGGCATCCTGCGCTCCGCGCACACCGAGCACACCACGCTGGAGTTCTGGAACCGGATGCTGGCGGTCAACCTGACCGGCACCTTCCTGGTCACCCGCGAGGCGCTGCCCGCGCTGCTCGCCACCGGCCGCGGCGTGGTGGTCAACTTCTCCTCCACCTCCGCCGCCTTCGCCCACCCCTACATGGCCGCGTACGCCGCGACCAAGGGCGGCATCCAGTCCTTCACCCACGCCATCGCCGCCGAGTACGCCAAGCAGGGCCTGCGCGCCGTCAGCGTCGCGCCCGGCTCGATCGCCTCCGGCATGACCGCCGACCCCGGCCTGCCCGAGGACGCCGACATGTCGTGGTTCGCGAAGCTGCAGCCCGCGATCGGCGAGGGCTTCGCGGGCCCCGAGACGGTGGCCGGCGTGATCGCCATGCTGGCCTCCGACGACGGCGCGTTCGTCACCGGCACCGAGATCCGGATCGACGGCGGCACCCACGCCTGACCCCGCCGCTCCCTCCCGGGCGCGGGGCCGACCGGCCGGAGTCCCGGGCGCCCTCGGGCTACCAGGAGGGGGTGAGGGTGCCGGTGTGCAGCTCGCCGACCCGGCCGGTCTCGCCCTCCCAGGTCCAGAACACCTTCACCGTCAGGGCGTCGAGGTCCATCACGTGGCTGACGGTGATGCCGCTGCGCTCCGTCCAGGAGACGAACCAGACGTTCGGGCCGACCGCCGCGACGTGCAGCGGGACGTCCTCGTGCTGGCCGGCCGACTCGCCCAGGCCCTCCCAGTGCAGCCGGGTGCCGTCCGCGGAGTAGGCGTTGCGGAAGGAGGCGCCGTTGTCGACCTCGAAGAGGTAGGTGCGGCCGGCGAAGCCCGGCAGGGGGGCGTTCATGGGAGGTCCTTCGGGCGGTCGGAGCGGTGGTCGGATCGGCGGGCACGGTCGGGGTGGCCGCACCCGCCCAACCTATCGGACCGGCGCCCGGGCCGGGGCCCGGACCGGTGCGGGTCAGCAGCCGAAGTTGACGCGGTAGAACGTCGCGTAGTGGTCGGCCGTGTAGTAGTCCTCGTGGTAGACCTTGCCGGTGATGACCCGTCGGGTGCCGCGGGTCGAACTGCCCGGGGTGATCACGGTGTACTCGTGGTAGTAGCCGGACGCCTGCGCGGGCAGGATGCCCTCCCGGTTCTGGAACACCACGCCGTCCTGCGAGTAGGGGAACGGCCCGCCCGCGTCGATCAGGCGGATGGTGTCGCGTCCCTGGCTGGGCAGCGCCGAGTAGCAGATGTTCCCGCTGACCGCGGCCTGCGCCTGGCCGGTGGCCGCCAGGGTGGGGGCGAGGGTCAGCAGGCCGAGGGCGGCGACCGAGACGGCACGGATCTTCAACGCGCGTAGAGTCATTCGCATGGCAGCAGTCTGACGGCTCGTCGGCTCCGGCGGAACCCTTGGCGCGAACACTTCACGTGCGGGTCACCGCCGGACCACCCCGGCGACCCGCCCCGTACCGACGGCGACCCGCCCCGTACCGACGGCGACCCGGGGGCGGGCCCGGATCGGCCCGGACGGTGGTGACGGAGCGTGATGTGAGAGTGCTCTCAGCCGGGCCGGGATCCTTGGAGACAAAGCGACAATCTGCCTAGCCTGCGGGTGCGTCCAGGATCGGACGCACCCGCCGTCGGGACGCCGAATCCCGCCCGGTCGACGGCGTTCCCACAGCACACCACGGGCGGGAGCGGGGGACCCACGGCAGTACGCCGTGCCAGGCCACCCGCCCCTGCCCGGCGGCGCGGCCCGCGGCACGGCTCGGGGTGAAGCCGCGCGCACGCGCTCCTCGCGCGTCCGCGGGCGGCCGGGCGTGCGCGGAGAGTCACGCGGCGGCCCGAACCCGACAGCTCACCCCGCAGGCGTCGCGGAGGACCCACCCATGCGACCCAACCCCCTCGCTCTCGCCACCCCCGCCCGGCTCGGCGTCCTGGCCGGCGCCGCCGCGCTGGTCGGCGTGCCGCTCGCCGCGCCGGCCGGCGCCGCCGTCCTCACCGGGACCGCCACCGGCGTCGTCCAGGACCGGCTCGCCCCGGCCGGGATGACCGCGGGCAGCGCGAGCACCGCCTCGCTCACCCTGCACGCGAGCCGCTGCTTCACCGCCAAGACCGTCGGCGTCGGCGTCCGCGACGCCGCCGGGACCAACCTGGACTTCCCCGGCAGCGCGAGCAACGTCCGGATCTGCCCCGGCGGGACCACCGTCACCACCGGCGCCCGCACCCTCCCGGCCGGGAGCTACACCCAGTTCGGGTTCTGGCAGGACACCGCGGGGAGCTGGCACAACCTGCCCTCCCGGACGCTCACCGTGACCGACGCCGCCCCGGGCACCCCCACCGCCCCCGCCGCGCCCGCCGTCCCCGTCCCGGGCAAGGCGCTGACCTGGTCGGAGGAGTTCTCCGGCCCGATCGACTGGGGCACCAAGTGGACCGGCGACCGCAGCAGCGCCTACCGCTACGGCAGCCACAACCCCGACGACAACAAGCTCGACTGGCTGGCCCCGTCCGCCGTCACCGTCTCCGGCGGCGTCGCCACCTTCACCGCCACCCCGTCCGCGCACACCCTGGAGAACGGCGAGCGGGCCTGGGACACCGGGCTGCTCACCACCGAGTACAGCAAGGACGGCTTCCAGGTCCGCACCGGCGACTACATCGAGGCCCGGGTGAAGCTGCCCGCCGGCGACGGGGCCTGGCCCGCGCTGTGGACCTGGAAGGACGGCGGCAACGAGATCGACAGCTTCGAGTACCACCCCGACAACCCGAACCTGCTGGAACTCTCCAACCGGATCCGCTCCGGCCTGAAGTACCACACCGACGCGAACGCGATCGCCCCCGACCGCTGGGTCACCATCGGCACGTACTACGGCGCCGACTCGGTCGACTGGTACGTCAACGGCGCGAAGGTGTTCTCCGACGGGACGGGCGTCGGCGCGAACTGGTCGGCCTACCCCATCCTCAACCTGTCGCTCAGCGCCGGGCAGTACCACCCGGCGGCGAGCGGCAGCGCGCCGGTCGCGTTCGGCGCCGACTACCTGCGGGTCTACCGGTGACCTGCGGCTGACCGCCCGCCGGGGCGGAGCGTCAGGAGACGGTGAGGGCGAACGGCGTCCGGTTGTTCACCGGGTTGCGGTCGTCCGCGCTCACCACCCGCACCTGCCCCACGGTCCTCAGGCCGTGGGGCAGGCCCGCGTCCGCCCGGACCGGCACCAGCGCGGTCGCGGAGCGCAGCGGGGGGAGGCCCGCCGGGAAGGTGCAGCTCACCGTCCGCCCGGTGGCCGTGCAGGAGGACGGGAAGTAGGGGCCGGCGGGAGTGAAGCCCGGCGGCAGCTCGACCAGCACGGTGAACGGCGAACCCGCCGTCTGCGGGCCGCCGTTGGCCACGAAGGCGTGCACCGTGGTCGTCCCGCCGGGGGCCACCGGGTCCGGGTCCAGGCGCACCACCTTGAGGTCCGAGTCCGAGGTCGCGGCGGCCGCGCCCGGTGCGGCCAGGGTGCCGAGGGCGCCCAGGGCGAGCGCCGGGGCGGCGAGCAGGGAGACGAGGCGGCGCACGGGCCCTCCTACGGGGTGTCGACGGGTCTTCACCCAGCGTAGTGGCGGGTGCTCCCGGTGGCGTCGGACCACGCCGCTACAGTGCGCCGCATGACCTCTCCGTCCGCGTCACCCGCCGCCCCGCCCTCGCTGATCGACGCCGTCCGCGCGCACGAGGACGCGGCCGACTTCCTGCGTTGGCCCGGCGAGCTCGACCTCGACCACTACGAGCACGGCGAACCCGTCCACCTCGCCTCCGGGGCCCGGCTGGAGGTCTTCGCCAAGGACGGCGCCGGCGGGACGTACTTCTTCTGCGGCGAGGGCGGCGAGGAACGGCCCGTCCTGTACGCCGACTCCGAGGGCGGCGCCGCGCTGCTCGCCGTCGGCCTGCCCGAACTGCTGCGCCTGCTGCTGGTCGTGCCCTGGTGGCGGGACTGCCGGGAGTTCACCGCCGAGGAGAGCCGGGAGATCGCCGCGGAGCACCTGGAGGACGAACCCGACCTGGACGCCGGACGCGCGGCGGCGGCCGCCGCCCTCGGGATCGAACTCCCCACCGAGGCCGAGGTGTTGACCCGCCTGCGGGAGCGGGCCACCGTCACCGGCCGCGACCACCGGCTGATCTTCACCCCCGAGGGCACCGAGTACCGGCCCCTGATCGCGGGGGCCTGATCGCGGGGGCCGTCCGCGGGGCGGGCGGAAAACCGGGTGACGCGGCGGGGGCCGGGTGGCACCATCGGGCGGCCGCCCGGACCCGCCGGGCCGACCGTCGGGAGACCGCCGTTTCCGTTCGTCAGCATCCGTGGAACCTGGCCTGGGCCGAGGTCGATCCGGCCCGGCACCCGTTCGAGCTGGACGCGGCGGGGGAGGACGAACTCGCCGCCGCCGTGCTCGCGTTGCGGCCGCCGGGGCGCTACGGGCCGGACGGGAACGAGTTCACCCAGCGGGTGACGGCGCTGCTGGTCGGACGGTACGGGGCCTGGGCGTGCGGGTGGTGGTGGGCGGTGGGGGAGGGCGGCAGCGCCGGGCCGGTGCAGAGCTGGTGCTGCGCGTGGCACTCGCTGCGGCCGGGGCCGGAGGCGGCGGCGCGGGCGGTCGTGGCCGCGCTGCTGGAGTGGCGGGAGTGGCTGGAGCTGTCGGCGGAGCGGTTCGCCGAGCTCGCGCCGCCGCCCGGCGCGACGGAGGAGGACCGGAGCTGGGCCGTGCAGCGGGCGTCCTCCCGGCTGGTGACGGTGGTGGTGAGCGCGACGATGGCCCAGTGCGGCTGGCACAAGCTCGCCCGACGGACGCTCGCCTGGTACCTGGACTCGACCGGGGTGCCGGAGGAGCGGGCGGTCGGGCTGGTCGAGCGGGCGATCGGGGGGCGCTTCGCGAGCTGGACCGCGCCGGGCTTCTCGCTGGTCGACGCCGTCGGGGAGGACCTCGCGTTCGGCGTCACCGGCCACCGGCCCTACCGTGACCACTGACGCGCTCGCCGCCTGGCGCACCGTCAGGCGGCAGGTCGACTGGGCGGCCGTCGGCGGCACCGCCGACGCCGCCGATGCCGCTCCGGTGCGCCCCGTGACCGACGGACTGACCGACTGGATCGCGGCGGAGGGGGCCGTCCGGGGCGCCGGACGGGCCCGACGGATGCTGGCGGCCGGCGAGTTGATGCGGGCCGACGTCGCCGGGGGGCGTCCGCTCACGCCCGAACTGCTGCTCGGCTGGCAGCGGGTCGTCCTCGGTGACGAGGCGGTGGACTTCCGGCGCACCGACGCGTTCGCGAAGGGCGGCCGGGAGCGGTACGGGTACGCGCCGTCGCTGCGCGAGGACTTCGCCGGGTGCCTGCGGGAGAGCGCCGACCCGGCCCCGGGGCCGGCCGCGCGGGCGGCCCGGGCGTACCTGGACGTCGCGTTCTTCCACCCGTTCCCGGACGGCAACGGGCGCTGCGCGATGCTGGCGCTGTGCCACGTGCTGGAGTCGGCGGGGATCGGGCTCGACCTGGTCGGGCCGCTGACCGTCACCCGCTACGCCGACGATCCGGCGGGCGCGGCCGATCTCGCCGTGCTGGTGGGGGTGCTGGCCCGGGCGGCCCGGCGGCGGGCCGCCCGCCGGGCCGGCCGTCGGCGCGCGCCGGTAGCGTGGGGGCATGGGATCTTCGCGGGGGGCTGCCCGCCGGCAGTCGTGGACGGCTGAACTACCCGGGGCGGCAAGGGAGTTCCTCGACGCCGCCGGGGTGGAGTGGGAGCCGCTGAACGAGGGCGGGCTGCGGACCTTCGCCCGGTACGTGCGGGAGCACGCGGACGGGCAGGAGGAGGTCCTGCAGGCCGGGCTGCGGATCATGGTCGACCTGAAGCGGCACTTCGAGGGGCCGGTGCACGAGGCGCTGCTCGCCGAGTACCGGGAGGGGGCGGAGGGCGGGCTCGCCGACATGGTGGACGGCATCCGGGTCTGCGCGGACCGGTTGGACGTCGCGGCCGAGGTGATCGCGGTCATGCAGAACGAGGTGGTCGAGGAGTTGGCGGCGCTGGCCGCCGACCGCACCGGCCCGCCGGAGCGGCGCGCCGCCGCCGCGCGCAAGCACGTCGACCACCTGGAGGAGCACCTGCTGCACTACGTGGTCGACCAGGTCAACGAGGTCGCGGTGGCCGGGCTGACCGAGGCCGTCGAGGGGGCCGCCGCCCCCGGGCGCCCGGCCTCCGCGGCGCTGCTCGCCGCGCTCGACCGGGACGCGGACGCCGTCCCGGGCCACCGGGTGCTCTCGTCGGCGCGGGTGGAGCGCGCCGCCGGGGCGATGCAGTGCCTGACGGGCCGGGCCGAGCTGCTGACGGAGCTGCTCCGGGCCCGGGCGAGGACCGTCGACTTCCGCTCCCCGCCCGGCCCCGACGACGCGGTCCACCGGGAGTTCCTGATCGACCGGGGCACCGCGCTGGCGGTGTTCGGCGCCGACGGGACGGTCACCCTGACCGCACCGGAGCTGCTGGCCCGGGTCGGACACCGGCCGACCCGGGTGTTCCTGCGGGACGTCGGCCTGCCCGACGACGCGGTGTTCTTCGGGGTGAGCCAGGAGTACTGCGACGGCGAGGCGGAGATCGGCGACCGGGCGTGGGCGCCGCACGCGGGGCCGTTCGACCCGGCGCCCTGGCTGTGCGTCGGCGGCTTCGGCGGCGACGGCTTCCACCTCGACACCGCCACCGGCACGGTCTACTGCGTCCCCGAGGAGGGCGAGGCGCACCCGGTGGCGAGCAGCCCGGACCGCTTCGTCCTGGCGCTGTCCGCGCTGGAGACCGAGCGCCCGCTGTACGACCCCGAGCGGCAGCGGTTCGACGGCCTCGACCCGGAGGGCGTCGAGGACCGCTTCCTGGCCCTGCTGCGCCGCACCGACCCGGGGCTGCCGCCGGGCCCGGGGTCGTTCTGGTCCCGCGCCCTGGAGCACGTGCACCGCGGGCTGAACTGCTACTGACCGGTGCGCGAAGGGAGTTGACGAACCGTCAGAGGACTTCGCCGAGGCGGGCGGCGATGCCCTGCATGAGGGGGACCAGCCCGGCGGCGCCGGACTGGGCTTCGAGGGCCTGGATCCGGGCCTCGGGGCCGGAGACGGAGAGCGCGGTGGGGGTGGGCGCGCCGGGGACGGCGACGGCGATGCAGCGGACGCCGATCTCCTGCTCCTGGTCGTCGACCACGTAGCCCAGGTCGCGGGCGGTGGCGAGCCGGCCGAGCAGCGCGGCGGGCTCGGTGACGGTGTACGGGGTGTGGGCCTGGAGCGGGCCGGGGCCGAGCAGGGCGCGGGCCTCGTCCTCGGGGAGCTGGGCGAGCAGCGCCTTGCCGACGCCGGTGCAGTGCGGCTGGACGCGCCGGCCGACCTCGGTGAACATCCGCATCGAGCGGCGGGACTGCACCTGCCCGACGTACACCACCTCGCCGCCCTCCAGCACGGCCAGGTTGGCGGTCTCGCCGGTGGCCTCCATGAGTTCGGCCAGGTAGGGGCGGGCCCAGGAGCCGAGCAGGCGGCCCGCGGTCTCGCCGAGGCGGATCAGGCGCGGGCCGAGGGTGTAGCGGCGGGCGGTGTCCTGCCGGACGTAGCCCTGGGCGACCAGGGTGCGCACCAGGCGGTGGATGGTCGGCATCGGCAGGCCGGAGGTGGCGGAGAGCTCGCTGAGGGTGGCGATGCCGCCGGAGTCGGCGAGCGCCTCCAGGAGCTGGAAGGCGCGCTCGACGGACTGCACCGAGCCGGTGGTGCGTTCGGTGGAGGTGCTGGCCACGAGCGTTCCTTTCGCCGTCCGGGGAGTCCGGGGGAGGAGTAGAGTCCACGCGATCATCAACAAACCGTTGAAATTCTGTATCGCGGAAACTAGTCTCCACTGTACAGAACGGAACAGCCCGAGGAGAGTCCTGCCCATGGCCGCCGCAGATCAGGGTCCGTCCCCCGCCGTCCCCGGTGTCACGGTCGCCGGTCCGCCGGTGCCGCGTGCCGAGGAGGTGCTGACCGCCGGGGCGCTGGAGTTCGTCGCCGACCTGCACCGCACGTTCGACGGCCGCCGCCGCGAACTGCTGGCCGCCCGCCGCGAGCGCCGCGCCGAGATCGCCCGCACCGGCACGCTGGACTTCCTGCCGCAGACCGCCGACGTCCGCGCCGGGGACTGGAAGGTCGCCCCCGCGCCGCGCGCCCTGCTGGACCGCCGGGTCGAGATCACCGGCCCCACCGACCGCAAGATGGTCGTCAACGCGCTCAACTCCGGCGCGAAGGTCTGGCTCGCCGACTTCGAGGACGCCACCGCCCCCACCTGGGAGAACGTCCTCTCCGGGCAGGTCAACCTGATCGACGCCTTCGAGGGCCGGATCGACTTCACCAGCGCCCAGGGCAAGGCGTACGCCCTCAAGCCCGCCGGCGAACTCGCCACCGTCGTGGTCCGCCCGCGCGGCTGGCACCTGGACGAGCGGCACCTCACCGTCGACGGCGCCCCGGTGGCCGGCGCCTTCGTCGACTTCGGCCTGTACTTCTTCCACAACGCCGCCCGGCTGCTCGCCAAGGGCGAGCAGGACCCGAACTCCGGCCCCTACTTCTACCTCCCCAAGACCGAGAGCCACCTGGAGGCCCGGCTCTGGAACGAGGTCTTCACCCACGCCCAGGCCGCCCTCGGCATCCCGCACGGCACGATCCGCGCCACCGTGCTGATCGAGACCATCACCGCCGCCTTCGAGATGGACGAGATCCTCTACGAACTGCGCGACCACGCCGCCGGGTTGAACGCCGGCCGGTGGGACTACCTGTTCTCGATCGTGAAGAACTTCCGGGACGGCGGCGAGCACTACGTCCTGCCCGACCGCAACACCGTCACCATGGCCTCCCCGTTCATGGCCGCCTACACCCGGCTGCTCGTGCGGACCTGCCACCGGCGCGGCGCGCACGCCATCGGCGGCATGGCCGCGTTCATCCCCTCCCGCAAGGACCCGGAGGTCAACGCCGCCGCCCTGGTCAAGGTCCGGGCCGACAAGGAGCGCGAGGCCGGCGGCGGCTTCGACGGCTCCTGGGTCGCCCACCCCGACCTGGTCCCGGTCGCCCGGGAGTGCTTCGACGCCGTGCTCGGCGAGCGCCCGCACCAGAAGGACGCCCCCGGCTCGCCCGAGCCGGTCACCCCCGCCCACCTCCTCGACGTCGCCGGGGCCGGCGGCAGCTGCACCCGCACCGGCCTGCACAACGCCGTCCAGGTCGGCGTCCGCTACATCGAAGCCTGGCTGCGCGGCCTCGGCGCGGTCGGCATCTTCCACATGATGGAGGACGCCGCCACCGCCGAGATCTCCCGCTCGCAGATCTGGCAGTGGATCCACAACGGCGTGGTGCTCGCCGACACCGGCGAGAAGACCACCGCCGAACTCGTCCGCCGCCTGGTCGCCGAAGAACTCGCCTCCCTCCGGGCCGAGTCGGGCGAGGAGGCGTACGCCGCCGGCCGCTGGACCGAGGCCGCCGCGCTGTTCGAGCAGGTCGCCCTCGCCGAGGACTTCCCGGACTTCCTCACCCTCCCCGCGCTCGCCCTCATCGACTGAACGAGCGCCCTGCCCGCTCCGCCCCGTACCGCCGGCACCCTCACGCCGGCCGCGGTACGGGGCGGCCCGACGAAAGGAGCACCATGGCACGCGTCTTCTTCAACGGCCAGGCGATGACCGGCGGCCCGTTCCACGCCAAGGTCCACGGCCACCTGGTCGGCCCGGCCGCCACCGCCCCCGGCTACCGCTTCTTCTCCATCCGCGACGAGTGCCCCGCCCTGCTCGCCGACCCGGGCGTCGACACCGCCATCGAGGGCGAACTGTACGACCTCCCGCTGGAGCACCTCCGGGACGCCGTCCTGCCCGGCGAACCGCTCGAACTGGAGCTGGGCGTCATCGAGTTGGCCGACGGCACCCCCGCGCTGTCGATGGTGCTGGCCCGCGGCCAGCTGGAACGCGGCGTGCACCGCGAGATCACCCAACACGGCGGCTGGCGCGCCTACTTGGCGACCCTCGGTCGCGAAGCCTGAACTCAACTCCGGAGCACCGGAGTTCAGAACACCGCCTGCAGCAGGCCCCCCAGCAGCAGCACCGAACTCGGCAGCGCCGCCAACCCCGCGCGCACCCGGTGCCACCGCCGCCGCGGCAGGCCGAGCACCACGCGGCCCAGCAGGCCCACCAGCACCCAGCCGAGCACGGTCAGCAGCAGCAGCGGCACCCCCAGGATCAGCCACGGCAGCACGCCGTCGTTCTCGGTCGGCTCCCGGGAGGTCCAACCCAGCGCGTGCAGCGGGTAGCTCTTCAGGAAGAAGGCCGCCAGCCAGACCGGGACGACCAGCAGAACCCCGTACACCAGACCCGCTGCACCGGCCACCGCCCAGCGCACCGGCCCGGCCGGGGCGGCGGTCGGGGGAGAGGAGTCGTACACGGGGCGCCTCCGGGGCGGGAGAAAGAAGTAGGTATCGGGCAGGGTACGCGTCGGTTGGAGCGGCCCTCGCCCAGGTGCGCAGGTAGGGGGCGCCCCGGTACAAATCCCGCAGAGAAACCCGGCAAGCCGTCCGGTTCACCGCGAACGCCCGTTGGTCGATCACAGCTGGTGGGAAGTTGCGCCTGCCGAAGATCGGGGACGTCAAGGTGAAGTGGTCCCGCACACTGCCGTCGACGCCGTCGACGGTGACGGTGGTCAAGGACAGCGCGGGCCGGTACTTCGCGAGTTTCGTCGTCGAGACCGCCAACTCGGAAGAAACGTTGCCGGAGACCGATGCCGTGGTCGGGATCGACCCGGGGCTCAGGTGCTTCGCGGTCCTTTCCGACGGCCGGAAGATCGACAGCCCGCGTTTCCTGCGGCGGGCCGAGAAGAAGCTGAAGAAGGCCCAGCGCGCCCTGTCCCGGAAGGAGAAGGGCTCCCGCAACTGGGACAGGGCCCGCACCAAGGTCGCCCGCGCTTGTGCACGGATCGCCGATGCGCGGCGCGAGTTCCACCAGCCAGGTGTGCTCGTACTGCGGCACCAAGGACGGCCCCAAGCCCCTTCAGGTCCGTGAATGGACGTGCGGGGCGTGCGGAGTTGTCCTCGACCGGGATGTCAACGCGGCGGTCAATGTCGCCGAAGCCGCCGGACTGGCGGTGCCAGCCTGTGGAGCGCAGGCAAGACGGGCATCCGTGCCCGCACAGCGCGAAGAAGCAGGAACCTGGCCGGCTACCGGACCGGCCCCGCCCCCTCCGGCACCGGCAACCGCCACACCTTCGGCGGCCTGACCGACGCCGCGTTCCGCCTCGTCCCGCTGCTGGAGGCCGGGCAGGACGCGGGCTGGCCGTGGGAGCGGGACCAGCGGGGCTCGAAGAAGCACCCGGAGGTCCGGCCGCAGCGGTAGCGCCGCACCGGCCGGGCGCGCGACGGGCAGGGGTCGGCCCCGGACCCTTCGCCGTGGGTCCGGGGCCGTTGGTCCGGGGGCCCGCCGTCGTCCCTGGCGGTGGGCCCCCGGGGCTCGGTGGGGGTGGTCAGCCGCGGGCGGCGAGGTCGCGGGCGGCGCGGGCGGCGGCGAGGGCGATGCGGTCCTCGTCGGCGGTGGTGAGGCGGCCGTTCTCGACCACCGCGTTGCCGTTGACGAACAGGGCGGCCAGCGGGGGGAGGGCGCCGAGGACGAGGGCGGCGACCGGGTCGGCGATCGAGGAGTGCAGGACGCCGTCGACCTTCCAGAGGGCGAGGTCGGCGAGCTTGCCCGGTTCGATCGAGCCGATCTCGCGCTGGCGGCCCAGCACCCGCGCGCCGCCCATGGTGCCCAGGCGCAGCGCCTGGCGGACGGTCAGGGCGTCGGGGCGGCCGTGCAGGCGGTTGATCAGCAGGGCGTTGCGCAGTTCGGTGCCGAGTTCGCCGGACTCGTTGGAGGCGGTGCCGTCCACGCCGAGGCCGACCGGGACGCCCGCCTTCAGCATGTCGGGGACGCGGGCGGTGCCGGCGGCGAGCCGGGCGTTGGAGGACGGGCAGTGCGCGACGCCGGTGCCGGTCTCGGCGAACTTGGCGATGTCGGAGTCGTTCATGTGGACGCAGTGCGCCATCCAGACGTCCTCGCCGAGCCAGCCGGTCGACTCGAAGTAGTCGGTGGGGCCCATCCCGAACAGCTGCTTGCAGAACTCCTCCTCCTCGGCGGTCTCCGAGCCGTGGGTGTGCAGCCGCACGCCCTTGCGGCGGGCCAACTCGGCGGACTGCCGCATCAGTTCGGTGGAGACCGAGAACGGGGAGCAGGGCGCGACGGCGACCTGCAGCATCGAGCCGAACGAGGCGTCGTGCCACTTGTCGACGGCGCTCTCGGACGCGGCGAGGATCTCGTCGGTGTCCTCCACCGCGTGGTCCGGCGGCAGGCCGCCGTCCTTCTGGCCGCGGTCCATCGAGCCGCGCAGCGCGGTGAACCGCAGGCCCAGCTCCTGCACACCCGCCACCGAGGCGCCGAGCACGTCGCCGCCGCCGCGCGGGAAGACGTAGTGGTGGTCGGAGGCGGTGGTGCAGCCCGACTTGAGCAGCGCCGCGGCGGAGCCCTGGGTGGCGGCGTGCACCAGGTCCTCGTCGATGCGGGCCCAGGTCGGGTAGAGCGCCACCAGCCAGTCGAACAGGATGCTGTCCTGGGCCAGGCCGCGGGTGATCCACTGGTAGAAGTGGTGGTGGGTGTTGACCAGCCCGGGGGTGAGCAGGTGCCCCTCGCCGTTGATCCGGCGCGCCACGTTCTCCAGCCAGGCGGGCGCGGGCCCGTCGCCGACCGACTCGATCGTGTTGCCGAGCAGGACCACGTGGCCGCGGGCGTACTCGGTGTCCCGGGCGTCGACGGTGGCGATCGCGACGTTCTCGATCACGGTCCGCCGGTCGGCGGCGGGGGGCTGGACTGCCATGGGGGTACTCCTTGGAGGGAACGGCCGGCGGAGCCGACGTGGTGGAACAGCAGGTTGAGCAGCACCGCGGCCAGGCAGCCGGCCGAGATGCCGGAGTGCATCAGGGTGCGGACGGCCTCCGGGAACCCGTCGTAGAAGGTCGGTGCGGCGATCGGGACGATCCCCACCCCGAGCGCGACCGACACCAGGATGGTGTGCGAGGTGGACTCCATCCCGGCCTCCGCGAGGGTGCGGATGCCGGACGCCGCGACGGTGCCGAACAGCACGATCCCCGCGCCGCCGAGCACCGGCTGCGGCACCAGCGACACCAGCGCGCCGAGCACCGGGAACAGGCCCAGCAGCACCAGGATGCCGCCGCCGGCCGCGACCACGTACCGGCTGCGCACCCTGGTGAGCGCCACCAGGCCGATGTTCTGGGCGAACGCGCTGCACGCGAAGCCGTTGAACACCGGGCTGACCGCGGTGGCCAGGCCGTCCGCGCGCAGGCCCGCCGCCAGGGTGCGCTCGTCCGCCTCGCGGTCGACGATCCGTCCCAGCGCCAGCATGTCGGCGGTGGACTCGGTCATCGACACCACCATGACGATGCACATCGACACGATGGCCGCGGCGTCGAACCGCGGCCCGCCGAAGTGGAACGGCGAGGGCAGCGCGAACACCTGCGCGTCGCCGATCCCCGAGAAGTCGGCCAGGCCGAGCGGGAAGGCCGCGAGGGTGCCGACGGCCAGGCCGATCAGCAGCGACATCTGCTGCCAGAAGCCGCGCAGCAGCCGGTTGCCGAGCACCACCGCGCACAGCGTGAACGCGGCCAGGCCGACCGCCTTCGCCGAGCCGTAGCCGGGCGCGCCCGGCGAGCCGCCGCGCGCCCAGTTGACCGCGACCGGCAGCAGGGACACCCCGATCAGGGTGATCACGGTGCCCTGCACGACCGGCGGGAAGAACCTGACCAGCCGGCAGAAGTACGGCGCCGCGAGGAAGCACAGGACCCCCGCGACGATCACCGCCCCGAAGATCACCGGGAGGGCGTCCTTCGGGCCCCCCTTGCTTTCGATCGAGCCCTTGGCGATCGCCAGCATCGGGGCGACGCCGGCGAACGAGACGCCGTTGACGAACGGGAGCCGGGCCCCGATCCGCCAGACGCCGAGGGTCTGGAGCAGGGTGGCCAGCCCGGCGGTGAACAGGCTGGCCGATATCAGCAGGGCGAGTTCGCCGGGGGTCAGCCCGACGCCCGCGCCCACGATCAGCGGTGGAGCGACCACGCCGGCGTACATCGCGGCGACGTGCTGCAACCCGGTGCCGAACAGCTTCGGCGGGGAGAGCACCTCGTCGACCGGGTGGGTGGTGGGGGTGGAACCGTCGTCGGTGGTGGGGGTGGTGCGGAGTGCCATGGAAGAGCCCCTTTGCTGCCCCTGGCTCTCGGCGCAACCCGGGCGCTGGAGAGGGTGGTGGATCGGCCGGAGGGCGGGACGACGGTGCAGGGTCCCTCGGCGTGCTCTCCGGCTCCCGGGACTGCCGCCGTGAGGGCGGGCACGGTCTCCGAACGGTGTGGGGGAGGGAGAGGAGAACTGCGGTGCTGAGTGCGTGAGTTGACGGATCGTCAGGAAACCGGGATGACCGGGGTGACGCCCTCGCGGTGCACGGTGCCCTCGATCAGGCCGTACATCCGGTCGGCGGCGAAGTAGACCTCGTTCTCGTTCTTCAGTCCGAACGGCTCCAGGTCGACCAGGAAGTGGTGCTTGTTCGGCAGCTCCAGGCGGACCTCGTCCACCTCGGCGCGGTTGTTCAGCACCCGGGTGCCCATCGCGTGCAGGGTCTGCTGCAGCGAGTACGAGTAGGTCTCGGCGAACGCCTCCAGCAGGTGGCGGCGCACCTGCTGGTACGAGCGGTTCCAGTTCGGCTCCGGCTCGCCGTCGCGGCCGTGGAAGCCGAACGCCCAGCGGGCGGTCACCTGGGTGGCCAGGATGCGGTCGTACGCCTCCTGGAGGGTGGTGTACCCGTCCTTGATGTAGCCCCAGAACTCGGAGTTGGTGGTGTTCATCACCACCAGGTCCTTGAGCCCGGAGACCACCCGGAACCGGTCGCCGTCGTACACCACCTCGGTGGTGCGCACCTCCTGGCCCTTGCGGACGAAGGAGTGGCCGACCTCCTCGGAGCCGATGAACCGGGAGGAGGAGTCGGGCGTCCTGATCCGCTCCCAGCCGTACTCCTCGATCCGGATCCGGGCGCTGTGCACCACGCCGCGCTCGGTGTCCTCGACGAAGTGCCGGGCCAGCCGGACGCCGAAGCCCTCGGCGGACTCGATGCCGTGCTCCTTGGCGTAGGCGTACACGGTGTTCTTGGTGGTGTCGGTGGGCAGGCAGTTGGCGTTCGAGCCGGTGAGGTGCACGTCCTCGAACGCGCCGCGCAGCGAGACCGAGACGTTCAGGTCCTTGATCTCGTGGCGGGTGGAATCGCGGTAGACCCGGACGATGCGGTTCTCCGCCTTGCCGTACTGGTTCTGACCGAGCACGTGGGCCATGGGTGGCTCCTAGGGTTCCTGGCGGCCTACCTAGCTTCCGCGGTAGACCGAGTAGCCGAACGGGTTGAGCAGCAACGGCACGTGGTAGTGGTGCTGCGCGGGCGCGACCGTGAAGACGATCGACACCTCGGGGAAGAACGGCCGCTCGGCCGACCCCGCGTAGTACGCGGCGGTGTCGAAGAGCAGCCGGACGACCGAGCCCGCCTCCGCGGCCGGCAGGTCCGCGACCCGGCCGTCGGAGTCCGTGGCGGAGGCGCCGAGCACCTTCCAACCACCCTCGGTGTGCAGTGCCAGCTCGACCGGTACGCCCGCGGCCGGGCGGCCGAGGCTGGTGTCGAGCACATGCGTGGAGATGCCGGTCATGGGGGGAAGACCTCACTGGATGGCAGGGAGTGACTGTCCGTCAATTCACCGCGGCGCGTCGAGCAGCCGGTCGAGCCGGATGTCGTTGATCTTCCGCAGCTCGCCCCGGACGACCTCCGCCTCGGTGGCGGCGTCGTTCGGGTACCGCTCGCGCAGCGCGGCGAGCATGCCGTCCGCGGTGCGGCCGGTCGCGCAGATCAGGAACACGTGGCCGAACTTCGCCTCGTAGGCGGCGTTGGCGGTGCGCAACTCGTCCAGCACGGACGGGTCGACGCCCCGGACGCCGGCCTGTTCGCGCTCGGAGACGGCGTCCCCCGGCTTGGGGGCGCCGATCCGGGCGTGGCCGGCCATCGCGTCGTGCAGGTCGGCCGCGGAGAGTTCCGCCATCGCCTTCGCGTTGGCGGTGCGCAGCTCCTCGCGGTCGTGCCAGGGGCGGGACGCCGCGACGGCGGCGGCCCAGGCGGGGCTGGAACAGACCTCCAGCAGGGTCTCGCGCAGTGCGGACGCGTCAGCGGCCGAGAGCGCGGGGAGCCCGGAGCGGGCAGGGGGTGGCTTGGTCACGGGTGGACCTCCTGAGGGTTGGTGCCACCCGCACAAGCTAGATCGGCCGCAACAGGCCGTCAACACTTTGTTGAACTGTTTGTGGTGACAGCACACGGCGCCGGGTCCGCGACCCGGCGCCGTGTGCGATCCGCCAAGGGCGCGACCGGCGGCTCAGCCCTTCTCCTGCCGGTTGAGGTAGTTGTACACGGTGAACCGGCTGACCCCGAGCGCCGACGCGACCGTCTCCACCCCGTGGCGGACGGTGAACGCGCCGCGCTCCTCCAGCAGGGCCACCACCCGCTGCTTCTCCGCGCGGTCCAGCTCGGTCAGCGGCCGGCCGTCGAACTGCCGGACCATCTCCGCCAGCAGCCGGTCCAGCGCGCTGCTCAGGTGCGGCAGCCGCACCGCGACCGCCGGTGCGCCGTCCCACTCCAGCAGCACGTCCTCGGCCCGGGCCTCGGACGGCGCGACCGCGGTCGCGCCGACCGCGGCCAGCAGCGGCTGCAGGGCGGCGGCGAACGGGTGGTTCAGGGCGCCGCTCACTGCGCATCCCCTCCTTCGGGTCCTGCGGGCTCCCCGTCCAGCACGCTGACCTGGACCGAGATCCGGCTGGCCCCCGCCGCCAGGGTCTCCCGCAGCAGGCGGGTGACGGCGGCCAGGGCCTCCTCGGCCCCGCCCTCGGCGCTGGTGCCGAACGGCCCCACCGAGACGGCGAGCCCCGCCTCCTCCACCACGCGGCGCGCGGCCCTGGCGTGCTCGGGGAACCCGTCCAGTTCGAACGGCTCTGTCGTGAACTCCACCATCAATCGCACCCGCTCAGCTTATCGATCCGGCGCTGCTGGGGGATCGGACAGGGTGGCCGGGGCGGGCGGCCGGGCGTTCGGTGGCTTCAACAAAATGTTGCGGCGTCCTTGACAGCCCGGATGGCGGCGGAGAAGCTTCCATCAAGCAGAATTCAGCTTCCGGATCGTGGAAGTTGACCGGGGAGTTGCCCGGCGAGAGAGCGATTGAGGTGAACGACGTGACCGCTGCCGCCCAGCACCGCTTCACGGTCAACCTGTCCATCCTGTTCGGCGAACTGCCCCTGCTGGAGCGGCCCGCCGCGGCCGCCGCGGCCGGCTTCACCGCCGCCGAACTCTGGTGGCCCTTCGGCACGGAGCCCGCCCCCGGCGCGGAGGCCACCGAGGCCCTGGCCGACGCGTTCGAGACGGCCGGCGTCCGGCTGACCGGCCTCAACCTCCTCGACGACCTGACCCGCGGCGCCCGCGGCACGCTCTCCCTCCCCGCCGAGAGCGAGCGCTTCCGGGAGAACGTCCCGGTCGCCACCGCCCTCGCCGAACGCCTGGGCACCGGCGCGCTCAACGCCCTCTACGGCAACCGCGTCCCCGGGGTCGACCCCGCCGAACAGGACGCCCTCGCCCTGGAGAACCTCGCACTGGCCGCCCGCGCCGCGCACTCCGTCGGCGCCGTCCTGCTGGTCGAGACCCTCAACTCGGCCGAGTCCCCCGACTACCCGCTGGTCACCGCCGCCGCCGCGGTCGACGTCGTCGACAAGGTCAACGCCGCCACCGGCCTCGGCAACGCCAAGTTCCTCTGCGACCTCTACCACCTCGCCCGCAACGGCGAGGACCCGGCCGCCGTCATCGACGCCCACGCCGACCGGATCGGCCACGTGCAGATCGCCGACACCCCCGGCCGCAACGAACCCGGCACCGGCGAACTCGACTTCGAGGCCCTGTTCGCCCGCCTCACCGCGGCCGGCTACCGCGGGCTCGTCGGCCTGGAGTACCGCCCGGCCGGCGGCGTCAGCGCCGAGAGCTTCGACTGGCTGCCGCGCGAGCTGCGCGCCGCGCGCTGAGCCCTCCCCCTTCGACACCCTCACAGCTAAGGACCCGCACGCGATGAGCCGCAAGATCGCCTTCATCGGCCTCGGCATCATGGGCAAGCCCATGGCCGTCAACCTGGTCAAGGCCGGCCACCACGTCACCGGCTACAACCTCACCCGGGAGCCCATCGACGCCCTGGTCGCCGCGGGCGGCCACGGCGCGGCCTCGATCGCCGAGGCCGTCGCCGACGCCGAGGTCGTCATCACCATGGTCCCCGCCGACCCGCAGGTCGAGCAGGTCGTCCTCGGGGAGGACGGCGTCCTGGCGCACGCCCGGCCCGGCGCGCTGGTCATCGACATGTCCAGCATCACCCCGCAGACCTCGATCAAGGTCGACGCCGCCGCGAAGGCCGCCGGCCTGCGCGCCCTGGACGCCCCCGTCTCCGGCGGCGAGGCCGGCGCCGTCGAGGCCGTGCTCTCCATCATGGTCGGCGGCGCGGACGCCGACTTCGCCGAGGCCGAGCCGCTGTTCGACGCGCTCGGCACCACCGTCGTGCACGTCGGCCCGGCCGGGGCCGGCCAGACCGTCAAGGCCGCCAACCAGCTGATCGTCGCCGTCAACATCCAGGTCCTCGCCGAGGCCGTGGTCTTCCTGGAGAACGCGGGCGTCGACCTCGCCGCCGCGCTCGACGTCCTCGGCGGCGGGCTGGCCGGGTCCACCGTGCTGAACCGCAAGAAGGGCAACATGCTCGCCCGCGAGTTCGCCCCCGGCTTCCGGATCGACCTCCACCACAAGGACATGGGCATCGTCACCGACGCCGCCCGCGCCGTCGGCGCCGCGCTCCCGCTCGGCGCGGTCGCCGCCCAACTGGTCGCCTCCGCCCGCGCCAACGGCGACGGCTCCCTCGACCACTCGGCCCTGCTGCGCGGGGTCGAACGGCTCTCCGGCCGCGAGGTCAAGTAAGGAACGGGGAGCGCGCACCGACAGGGGCTCGGGGAACGGCGAGCCCGGGTCTGCTGGCGGTTCACTGCCGATGCGCGCGTGAGCTTCCGGTTCTGTTTACTACACGCAGCAGCACGAACCTCCGATGGGCTCCGGCCGTCAGCAGCATCGACTCGCCGTTCCCCGAGCCCCTGTCGGGGCTCTCCTGAGAATCCTCCTTCCTGTGAAAGGCCCGGTGTCGTGCGAGGTCATGTGGTTGTCGCCCCCGACAAGTTCAAGGGGTCGCTGGAGGGCGCCGAGGTCGCCGCGCGGATCGCCGCCGGGGTCCGGCGGGGGGTGCCCGGGGTGGAGGTGCGGGAGCTGCCGGTGGCCGACGGCGGGGAGGGGACGCTGGCGGCCGCGCTCGCGGCGGGGTTCTCCCGGGTGGACGTGAAGGTCGCCGGGCCGACCGGGCTGCCGGTGGTCGCGGGGCTGGCGGTGAAGGGCGGGACCGCGGTGGTCGAGCTGGCGCAGGCGTCGGGGCTGGCCCGGCTGCCGGGGGGCCGGACGGCGCCGCTCGCGGCGGGCTCGTACGGGGTGGGCCAGTTGGTCGCGAAGGCGGTCTCGCTCGGGGCGTCCCGGGTGGTGCTGGGCCTCGGGGGGAGTGCCTGCACGGACGGCGGCGCGGGCATGGCGCAGGCGCTGGGCGTCGAGCTGTACGACGCGGACGGCGCGCCGTTGCCGCCGGGCGGGGCCGCGCTGCGGCGCCTCGCCCGGGTGGAGCCGGGCCCGCTGGCGGAGCGCCTGCGCGGGGTGGAGGTGACCGTCGCGTGCGACGTGGACAACCCGCTGCTGGGCCCGCGCGGGGCGGCCGCCGTGTACGGGCCGCAGAAGGGCGCGGACGCCGCCGACCTGCTGGTGCTGGAGGAGGGGCTGACCCGCTGGGCGGACGCGGTCGCGCGGCTGACGGGCCGTGACGTCCGCGGCGCGGCGGGCGCGGGCGCGGCCGGCGGGGTGGGCTTCGCCGCGCTGGCGCTGCTCGGGGCGGCCGTGCGGCCCGGCATCGAACTGCTGCTGGAGCTGCTGGGCTTCGAGCGGGCGGTGCGCGGGGCGCGCCTGGTGGTGACGGGCGAGGGCTGCCTGGACGCGCAGACCCTGCACGGCAAGGCCCCGGCGGGGGTGGCCGCGGCGGCCGCCCGGGCCGGGGTGCCGGTGGCGGCGGTGGCCGGGCGGCTGGAGCTGGCCGAGCGGGAGTGGCGGTCGGCGGGCTTCGTCGCGGCGCTGGCGCTGGCCGACCTGGCGGGCGGTCCGGCGGAGTCGATGGCCCGGGCGGGCGAGCTCGCCGAGCTGGCGGGGGAGCGGCTGGCGGTCGCGCTGCTGCGCTGATGACCGCCCGGACGGGCCGCTCCGCCGCGCTGACGGCCCGTCGCACTCTCGTACGTTCACACATTGACGTTTTGTTGAAGGCGAGCCTAGGCTCCCAGCACTCCTTCGACCCACCCCCGCTCCCCACGACGCTCGGAGGTTCCCCCATGCCCATCGACGACGCGGTGATCCGCTCCCGGCGGGTGGTCCTGCCGGACGGCGAGCGCCCCGCCGACGTGCTGGTCCGGGCCGGGAGGATCGAGCGGGTCGCCCCGCACGGCACCCTGCCGGCCGACGGCCGCCGGCTCACCGACCTCGGCGCCCTCGCGCTGCTGCCCGGCCTGGTCGACACCCACGTGCACGTCAACGAGCCCGGCCGGACCGACTGGGAGGGCTTCGCCTCCGCGACGAAGGCCGCCGCGGCCGGCGGCGTCACCACCGTCGTCGACATGCCGCTCAACTCGATCCCGCCGACCACCACGGTCGCGGGCCTCGACGCCAAGCGGAAGACCGCCGAGGGTCAGGCGTGGGTCGACCTGGGATTCTGGGGCGGCGCCGTCCCCGGCAACACCGATCAGCTCGAACTCCTGCACCGCCAGGGCGTGTTCGGCTTCAAGTCGTTCCTCGCCCCGTCCGGGGTGGACGAGTTCCCGCACCTGGCCACCCCCGCCGACCTGGAGTCCGCGCTCGCCGAGCAGGCCCGGATCGGCGCCCTGGCGATCATCCACGCCGAGGACCCGGCCGTGCTGGACGCCGCCCCCCAGGTGCCCGGCACCCACTACCGCGACTTCCTGGCCTCCCGCCCGGACGACGCCGAGGCCGCCGCCGTCGGCGCCCTGCTGGCCGCCGCCCGCCGCACCGGCGCCCGGGTGCACGTCCTGCACGTCTCCTCCGCCGCCGTGCTGCCGCTGCTCCGGCAGGCCCGGGCGGACGGCGTCGAGGTCACCGCCGAGACCTGCCCGCACTACCTGACGCTGGCCGCCGAGGAGGTCCCCGACGGGGACACCGCCTTCAAGTGCTGCCCGCCGATCCGCGACGAGTCCAACCGCGACCTGCTCTGGCAGGCCCTCGCGGACGGCGAGTTCGCCGCCGTGGTCTCCGACCACTCGCCCTCCACCCCCGCGCTCAAACTCCTCGCCCGGCACGGCGGCAGCGGCGACTTCGCCGCCGCCTGGGGCGGCATCGCCTCCCTCCAACTGGGCCTGCCCGCCGTCTGGACCGAGGCCCGCCGCCGCGGCCACACCCTGGCGGACGTGGTCCGCTGGATGGCCGCCGGCCCCGCCGCACTGGTCGGCCTGACCGGCACCAAGGGCGCCATCGCGCCCGGGTACGACGCCGACCTGGTGGCCTTCGACCCGGACGGCGAACTGACCGTCCGCGCCGAGCGCCTCCAGCACAAGAACCCGGTCACCCCGTACGCGGGCCGCACCCTCACCGGGCTGGTCCACCGCACCTGGCTGCGCGGGCGGCCCGTCGACCCCGACGGCGCCCCGCACGGCCGGCAGATCGTCCGACCCTGACCCCGCAGACACCGCAACGCTGGAAGAAGGAGCATCAGTTGAGTACTGACCTGACCTCGAACGCGCCGTTCACCGAGCTGGTCGACCTGGCCTCCCGGCTGCTCGGCGCGGGCGTGGTCGCCACCAACGAGGACACCTTCGCGGACGCCGAGAACCTGCTGGTCGCCGCCCCCGCCGAGTTCCGCCCGCACACCTTCGGCCACAAGGGCCAGATCATGGACGGCTGGGAGTCCCGCCGCCGCCGCGGCGCCAGCGCCGAGCAGCCGCACCCCACCGACGAGGACCACGACTGGGCGGTCGTCCGGCTCGGCGTCGCGGGCCGGATCCGCGGCGTGGTCGTCGACACCGCGCACTTCACCGGCAACTACCCCGAGACCGCGTCCGTCCAGGCCGCCTCGGTGCCCGGCCACCCCTCGCCGGAGGAACTCGCCGCCGCCGACTGGACCGACCTCGTCCCGCGCACCGCGCTCAAGGGCGACACCGCGCACCGGTTCCCGGTCGACCACCCCGGCCGCTGGACCCACGTCCGCCTCAACATCTGGCCGGACGGCGGCGTCGCCCGGCTGCGCGTGCACGGCGAGGTGCTGCCCGACCCCCGCGACCTGGCCGGCCTCACCTTCGACCTGGCCGCCCAGGAGCACGGCGGCGTCGCCGAGGCCGCCTCCGACCGCTACTTCTCCTCCCCGCACAACCTGAACGCTCCCGGCCGAGCCTCCGTCATGGGCGACGGCTGGGAGACCCGGCGTCGGCGCGACAAGGCCAACGACTGGGTGCGAGTGGCCCTGGCCGGGGGCGGCGAGGTGCTGGCGGCGGAGGTGGACACCTCCTGCTTCGTCGCCAACGCCCCCGGCTGGGCCGAACTCGTCGGCACCGACGGCGAGCGGGAGACCGTCCTGCTGCCGCGCACCCGGCTGCAGCCCGACACCCGCCACCGCTACCGGCTCCCGGCGGGCACCCCCGTCACCCACGTCCGGATCAACGTCTACCCCGACGGCGGCCTCGCCCGGCTGCGCCTCACCGGCCGCCTCACCCCCGCCGGGCAGGACGCGCTCGCGCTGCGCTGGTTCAACGCGATCCCGCTGCCGGAGGCCCGCGAGGCGCTCGCCGCGGCCGGCCTGCCGACCGACCTCGCCGAGGCCCGCCCGCTCACCGACGCGACGGCCATCCGGCCGCTGTACGAAGGCGTTTGAGGGCGCGCAGCCCGTTCACCACACGCAGCAGCACGAACCTTCGACGGGCTCCGGCCGTCAGCAGCACGGACTCGCCGTTCCCCGAGCCCCTGCCTCCTCCCGAACCATCTGCCGAACGCAAGGACCACGCATGCCCAGAACCCTCACCACCGAGTCCGGCGCGCCCGTCGCCGACAACCAGAACAGCGCCTCGGCCGGCGAGTACGGCCCGCTGCTGGTGCAGGACCAGCACCTGTTGGAGAAGCTGGCCCGGTTCAACCGGGAGCGGATCCCGGAGCGGGTGGTGCACGCCCGCGGGTCGGGTGCGTACGGGTACTTCGAGGTGACCGACGAGGTCTCGCGGTACACCAAGGCGGCGTTCCTCTCGCAGGTCGGCAAGCGCACCGAGCTGTTCCTGCGCTTCTCCACCGTCGCGGGCGCGCTGGGCTCGACCGACGCGGTGCGCGACCCGCGCGGGTTCGCGGTGAAGTTCTACACCGAGCAGGGCAACTACGACCTGGTCGGCAACAACACCCCGGTGTTCTTCATCAAGGACCCGCTGAAGTTCCCGGACTTCATCCACTCGCAGAAGCGCGACCCGCACACCGGCGTCCAGGAGGCGGACAACGTCTGGGACTTCTGGGCGCACTCGCCGGCCTCGACCCACCAGATCACCTGGCTGTTCGGCGACCGCGGCATCCCGGCCTCGTACCGGCACATGAACGGCTTCGGCTCGCACACCTACCAGTGGGTCAACGCCGAGGGCCGGGCGCACTGGGTGAAGTACCACTTCAAGACCAACCAGGGCATCCGCTCGCTGGACGCCGGCCAGGCCGCCGAGACCGCGGGCGGGGACGCCGACAGCCACCAGCGGGACCTGCACCAGGCGATCGGGCGCGGGGTGTTCCCGTCCTGGACGCTGTACGTGCAGCTGATGCCGGTGGAGGACGCCGCGGACTACCGGTTCAACCCGTTCGACCTGACCAAGGTGTGGCCGCACGCCGACTACCCGCTGGTCAAGGTCGGCCGGCTGGTGCTCAACCGCAACCCGGAGAACGTGTTCGCCGAGGTCGAGCAGGCCGCGTTCTCGCCGAACAACTTCGTGCCCGGCATCGGCCCCTCGCCCGACAAGATGCTGCAGGGCCGGCTGTTCGCGTACGCCGACGCCCAGCGCTACCGGCTCGGCGTCAACCACACCCAGCTGCCGGTCAACGCGCCCCGCGCGGCGGAGGCCGCCAACTACGGGCAGGACGGCCTCGGCGCGCTCAACCCGAACGGCCGCGGCAAGAACTACGAGCCCAACTCGTACGGCGGCCCGGCCCAGACCGACGAGGCCCTGCACGCCCCGCAGCCGGTCTCCGGCCACACCGGCACCTACGCCACGCCCGCGCACGGCAAGGACGACGACTTCTTCCAGGCCGGGGAGCTCTACCGGCTGATGACGGAGGCCGAGAAGTCCCGCCTGATCGCCAACCTGGCCGGTTCGCTGGCCCAGGTCGGCCGGGACGACGTGGTCGAGCGCAACCTCGCCCACTTCCACGCCGCCGACCCGGAGTACGGCGCCCGACTGACCGCCGCCGTCACGGAACTCCGCGCGGCGAACGAGGACTGACGAACCGTCAGGTCGGCGGGCCCCGGCCCCCGGCGGGCGCGGCGCCCCCGGGATCCGGGGCCCGCCCCGTCGGGGCATATGCCTGTCAAGGGGGACCGGTCCGCGGGGGCGAAAAACCGGTGAGGGGCCGGTGCGGGAGCGGTGCGGCCCCTACGCTGAGAGGGAGGCGGTGCCGGCGGGAGGGGGTCAGACCATGTCCACGGTGCGCGGCGGGGGACGGCGCGACGGGCTGCCGGGGGCGGGCGGCGGCGGGGCGGGCCCGTTCGGGGTGCTGCGCCGGGCGCTGCGCCTGCTGGAGGCGGTGGACCGCCGGCCGCAGGGCGCGACGGCGGCCGAACTGGCCCGGGAGCTGACCCTGCCGGAGACCCACGTGCGGCTGATCGCCGAGGAGTTGGAGACCGAAGGGTACCTGGTCCGGCTGGAGGGCGGCTGGGCGCTCGGCGGGGCCTGCACCCTGCTGGGGGCGCAGCAGCGGGAACCGATGGTCCGGGCCCGGCTGAACCACCGGCTGGAGGAGCTGCGCGACGAACTGGGCGCGGCCGTGTACTTCAGCCGCTACCACGACGGGGAGCTCTCGGTGGAGGCGGTGTGCGCGGACGAGGACGCCCCGGCCGTGCACGAGTGGGCGGACTTCCGGGCCACCGCGCACGCCTCCGCGATCGGCAAGTGCCTGCTCGCGCAGCTCGACCACGACGCCCGGCTCGACCACCTCTCCCGCCACCCGGCGGCCCCGCTGACCGCCCGCACCATCACCGGCACCGACCGGCTGCTGCAGCGGCTCGACCGGCAGCCCGCCACCGTCCCCGTGCTGGACCTGCAGGAGTACTCGATGGACACGGTGTGCGCGGCCGTCCCGGTGGTCGCCGGGAGCACCGTCGGCTGCCTGGCCACCTCGCTGCCCGTCGCCCAGGCGCACCGGCTGCGCGAGGCCGCCGAACTGCTGGTCGTCCGGGCGGCGCCGCTGATGCTGGCGATGGCGGTCTGACGGGAGATCAACCCCCTTGTCGAACGGAGGTTTCGACAGCAGGATGCGCGGCATGAGCCAGCTCCCGCCCCGCCCCGCCGTCCGCCCCTACCGGCCCGCCGACCGGGCCGCCCTGTTCGACATCTGCGTGCGCACCGCCGAGAACGGCGGCGACTCCCGGCAGACCTACCCGGACCACGAACTGCTCCCGAACATCTTCGCCGCCCCGTACGCCGCCCTGGAACCGGACCTGGCGTTCGTGCTGGACGACGGCGGGCGCGCGGTCGGCTACGTGCTGGCGACCGCCGACACCCCGGCGTTCGTCCGCCGCTTCCGGGACGAGTGGCTGCCCACCCTCGCCGACCGCTACCCGCCGCTCACCGGCGAACCGGCCACCCCCGGCGAGGTGATGCTCCACCTGATGCACACCCCCGAGCGGATGCTGCTGCCCGAACTCGCCGACTACCCCGCCCACCTGCACATCGACCTGCTCCCCAGTCACCAGCGGGCGGGCCACGGACGGGAGTTGATGCACACCCTGCTGGCCGCGCTGGCCGCCAGGGGCGTCCCCCGGGTCCACCTCGGCATGGTCACCGCCAACACCGCGGCCCGCGCCTTCTACGACCGCCTCGGCTTCCACCCCATCGCGGTCCCCGACCCCGGCCCCCTCACCTACCTGGGCCGCCGCACCGCCGGTTGAGCCGCACCGCCGGTTGAGCCGGGGCGCCGTCAGCGCGAAGAGGCCCGCCGACCGGATCGGGGGCGATCCGGCCGACAGGCCCGTACCGTTCGACGTGTCCCCTCAACCACCGGTGAATCCCCCCATCGGGTGGCAGCACGTCGACCACGAAGCGCCCCGAGCGGCGAGGGCCTTCTTCGCGTGGACCACGTTAGCCAGCCGTGGCGGCCGCGGGTTGGCCGTGCGTCCACAGCGGGTTGGCACTGGGTCCACTCCGGCGCCGGGCCGAAGCGGCCGCGGCGGGCCGTCAGCGCAGGGCGCCCGCGACCCCCGCGCCCGCGAACGACAGCGCCGTGCCGGCCAGTACCGACACCGCCAGGTACAGCCCGGACAGCGCCACCCGCCGGGTGGAGGCCAGCGTGAACACCTCGTAGGAGAAGGTCGACCAGGTGGACAGCGCCCCGCAGAAGCCGGTGCCCAGCAGCAGCAGTCCGTGGGCGCCCAGGTGCCCGCGCAGCGCCGCCTCGGAGAGGAAGCCGAGCAGGAGGCAGGCCGCGGCGTTGGCGGCCAGCGTCCCGTACGGGAACGGGCTGTGCACCCGGGACTTGACGGCCACCCCGGTCAGGTAGCGGACCGGCGCGCCGACCAGGCCGCCGAGCAGCACGAGCAGCCAGTCAGCGAGCACCGGACGCCTCCTGGTGCGCCGGGACGCCCACCGCGGCCCGGGCCGCGAACACGCCGAGGACCACGCCGGCCAGTGCCGCCGCCACCGTCAGCAGCAGGTAGGCCGCGGCGGTGCCGTAGGCGTCGCCGCGCACCAGCTCCCGGACGTTGTCCGTGTAGTGGGAGAAGGTGGTGAACCCGCCGAGGAAGCCGGTGCCCAGCAGGGCGCCCGCCATCCTCTTGTGCCGGGGGAACCGCGCGGCCAGCACCGTCATCAGGGCGCCCATCACCAGGCACCCCACCGCGTTGACGGCGAGGATCGGCCACGGGAACGCGGTGCCGGCCGTCGGCCACAGCCGTTCCACCCCGTAGCGGGCGCCCGCGCCGAGCGCCCCGCCCGCCGCGACCGCGGCCACCACCGGCAGCTGCCGGCCCGGGGCGTGCTCCGAGTGGGCGTGGCCGGGGGGCCGGGCCCGGTGGTGGGCCGGATCGAGGTACGGGTTGGTCATCGGGCTCCTCCGGGGGCCGCCGTGGGCCGATCAGGCGAACAATCGCGAACACGCGGTTGGCCCGGCCGGCCGTCCGGCCGAACCGGGATAGAAGTGACGCACAGTCATCTACGGTGCGCAACAGCGTATTTCACCCGAACCGCAAGTCCTGGGACATTTCCGGAGAACAAGTGACACGAGCGGCCGAAACGGGTGGACGCGGTCCCCTGGAGCGCGAACCGCTGGCCTACCTCACGGCCTCGCTGCGCGGCGTCGGCCAGGTCGACCTGCAACCGCAGCTGCTCACCGGCGCGTTCATCCTCGCGGGGCTGTGGGCGGCGGGCTGGAAGGTCGGCCTGTTCGCGACCCTCGGCACGCTGATCTCCACCGCCGCCGCGTACGCGTTCGGCGTCGACCGCGGCTCCGTCGCGCTCGGCCTGCAGGGCTACTCGGGCTGCCTCACCGGCATCGCCCTGATCGGCTCGCTCGGCAACCACCCCGCCACGTACGTCCTCACCGTCGTCGGCTGCGTGCTGTGCACCGTCCTGACCGCCGCGCTCACCACCCTGCTGAAGCCCTACGGGCTGACCGCGCTGACGGCTCCGTTCTGCATCGTCTCCGGCGTGATGGTGCTCGGCGCCCCCTCCTTCGACCGGATCTGGCACGGCGCCCCCGCCCCCGTCGCCGAGCCCACCAGCGGCGACACCGGCATCACCTTCTCCGACCTGTGGCACGCCTTCTTCGGCAACGTCTCGCAGGTCTTCCTGGTGGACAGCTGGTACGTCGGCCTGATCATGCTGGTCGGCCTGGCCTGCGCGGGCGTCCGGGTGGTGCTCGCCGCCGCGCTCGGCTCGGTGGCCGGCATCGTCTCCGCCTGGGCGCTCGGCGCGCCCACCGCGCAGATCTCCTCGGGGATCTACGGCTACAACGCCGTCCTGGTCGGCATCGCCCTCGGCGCGGTCCTGCTGGCGAACACCCCCTGGAACGCGGGCTACGCGCTGTTCGGCGCGGCCCTGTCCACCGGCCTGACCGCCGCGATCACCTCGTTCTTCAAACCCTTCGACGGCCACACCTTCACCTGGCCGTTCATCCTCACCACCTGGGGGCTGCTCGCCGCCGTCCCGCAGCTGCCCCGGCTGCGGGCCGCCACCGCCTGACCCGCGCCACCCGCCCACGTCCCCGCCGTCCCGTCCCCGCCGTCCCGTCCCCCCGTCCCGAGGAAGGCACCCGCCGATGAACCTCGCACCCCGCGAGATCGACAAACTGGTCGTCTACGTGGTCGCGGACCTGGCCCGCAAGCGCCAGGGACGCGGCCTCAAGCTGAACTACAGCGAAGCCGTCGCCCTGATCACCGAAGCCATCCTGGAAGCCGCCCGGGACGGCAGGTCCGTCGCGGACTGCATGGAGCTCGGCCGACACGTCCTCGGCGCCGACGCCTGCATGGACGGGGTGCGGCAGATGCTGCCGCTGCTCCAGGTCGAGGCCTCGTTCACCGACGGCACCAAGCTGGTCTCCGTGCACGACCCCATCGGGGGCTGACGGTGTCCGGCACCCGCACCCGGGTCCTGGCCGTCTGCGGCCACGAAGCCGGACACGGCACCGCCCTGCGCCACCTCGCCGGGCCCGCCACCACCGTGGTCACCGGCGGACGCGAACTCCACCGGGCGCTCGCCGCCCGGCCCGCCGGGCAGGACACCGCCGTCGTGCCGATGACCTTCGGCCGCGACCCCGAACTCGCCGCCGACGCCGCCCGCGCCGTCCGGGCCCTGCCGCCCGGAGAACGCCGCGGCGCCGTCGTCGCCGAGCCCTTCGGCACCCCCGGGCACCTGGTCGGCTGGCTGCGGGCCGCCGCCTCCACCGTCCCCGCCGAGGCCGCGCTGCTGCTCACCGCCCCCACCGGCGACCCGTACCAGGACGCCGAGCTGTACCGCGTCGCGCACCTGGTCCGGCGGTACGGGCGGCACCGGCTGGTGGAGGGCGCGCTGATCGGCGGCGACCCCGACCCGGCCGAGGCCGTGCGGCGCTGCGCGCTGCTCGGTGCCCGGCAGGTCGCGGTGCTGTCCGCCGCCTTCCTGCCGCCGGTGCCGCCGCCCGCCCCCGCGGGCGTGTCCGTCCTGGACACCGGGCCGCTGCTCTCTCCCGCCGCGCTCGCCGCGGTGCTCTCCGCCCGGGCCGCCGCGGCCGTCCGGCGGCTGCACGACACCGGCGAGGACGGCACCGCCGCCGCGCTGGCCGCCGCCGGGCAGCACGGGCCCGCCCACAGCCACGGGCCCGACGGCGGCCACGGCCACCACCACCCCCACCACGGACCGGGGGCGGGCCACTCCCACGGCCACGCCCCGCAGTCCCCGCAGGCACAGCAGCACGTCCACCCGTCCCCGCTGACGGCCGCAAGGAGTCACCTGTGAGTTTCGGCAAGTACCTGTACGGCGAAGGCGACATCGAGATCAACGCGGGCCGGCGCACCCTGACCGTCGAGGTGGTCAACACCGGCGACCGCGCGGTCCAGGTCGGCTCGCACTACCACTTCTTCGAGGTCAACCCCGCGCTGCGGTTCGACCGCGACCGGACGCTCGGCACGCACCTCAACATCCCGGCCGGCACCTCGGTGCGGATCGAGCCCGGCGGAACCCGCGAGGTCGAGCTGTGCGAGTACGGCGGCACCGGCCGGCTGGTCGGCTTCAGCGGCCTGCTCAACGGCAGCACCGTCTCCCACCCGGCCCGGATCGGGGCCTTCCGCCGGGCCTACGCGGACGGCTTCGCGGGGGCCGAACAGGACGGCGCGGACACCGCGGACACCGCGGACACCACGAGCACCGGAGCCGCCGAGGGCTCCAAGGGTTCCAAGAGCTCCAAGGGTTCCAAGGGTTCCGGGAAGAAGAAGGGCGCCAACTGACATGCCGATCATGACCCGCCAGCAGTACACCGACATGTTCGGCCCCACCGTCGGCGACCGCTTCCAACTCGCCGACACCAACCTGGTCGTGGAGGTCGAGAAGGACTACAGCGAGGGCCTGTACGGCGACGAGGTCGTCTACGGCGGCGGCAAGACCATGCGCGACGGCATGGGCGCCGACCCGCAGGCCACCGCCGCGCAGGGCGCGCTGGACACCGTGATCACCAACGTGGTGGTGATCGACCCGGTGCTCGGCGTCGTCAAGTGCGACATCGGCATCAAGGACGGGTTCATCGCGGGCATCGGCAAGTCCGGCAACCCGCAGACCCAGGACCGGGTGCACCCGGACCTGGTGGTCGGCCCCGGCACCGAGGCGATCTCCGGCGAGCACCTGATCGCCACCGCGGGCGCGATCGACACCCACGTCCACCTGATCTCCCCGCAGCAGGCCCAGCAGGCGCTGACCAACGGCATCACCACGCTGATCGGCGGCGGCACCGGCCCGTCCGACGGCTCCAACGGCACCACCTGCACCCCCGGCCCGTGGAACATCGCCCGCTTCCTGCAGGCCGTCGAGGAGGTGCCGGTCAACGTCGGCATCATGGGCAAGGGCAACGGCAGCCTGCCCGCGGCCCTGGACGAGCAGATCGCGGCCGGCGCCTGCGCGCTGAAGGTGCACGAGGACTGGGGCGCCACCCCCGCGGTGATCGACAACGCGCTGAGCGTGGCCGACCGGCACGACGTGCAGGTGGCGATCCACACCGACAGCCTGAACGAGTCCGGGTTCTTCGAGGACACCCGCTCGGCGATCGACGGCCGCACCATCCACACCTTCCACTCCGAGGGGGCGGGCGGCGGCCACGCCCCCGACATCCTGCGGGTCACCGGCGAGCCCAACGTGCTGCCCTCGTCCACCAACCCGACGCTGCCGTACACCAGGAACTCGGTCGACGAGCTGCTCGACATGGTGATGGTCTGCCACCACCTCAACCCCGACATCCCGGAGGACGTCTCGTTCGCGGACAGCCGGGTGCGGGCCGAGACCATCGCCGCCGAGTCGGTGCTGCACGACCTCGGCGTGATCTCGATCGTCTCCTCCGACTCGCAGGCGATGGGCCGGGTCGGCGAGTCCGTCACCCGCTGCTTCCAGATCGCCCACCACTGCAAGGACCAGCGCGGTCCGCTGGGGGGAGACAGCGCCCGCAACGACAACCAGCGGGTGCTGCGCTACCTGGCCAAGGTCACCATCAACCCGGCGATCGCCACCGGCATCGCGGACCACGTCGGCTCGCTGGAGCCCGGCAAGCTGGCCGACATCGTGCTCTGGCCGATCCACTCCTTCGCGGCCAAGCCCAAGATGATCATCAAGGGCGGGATCATCTCCTGGGCCCAGATGGGCGACCCGAACGCCTCGCTGCCCACCCCCCAACCGGTGCTCTACCGGCCGATGTTCGGCCAGTTCGGCCGGGCCCAGCAGGCCACCCACGTCACCTTCATGTCGCAGGCCGGGATCGCGGCCGGCGTCCCCGAGGCGCTCGGGCTGCAGCGCCGGGTGCTGCCGGTGCGCGGCACCCGGGTGATCGGCAAGCACAACATGGTCCGCAACGACGCGCTGCCGAAGGTCGAGGTCGACCCGGAGACCTTCAAGGTCACCCTGGACGGCGAGGTCGCCACCATCGAACCCGCCCAGTCGCTGCCGCTCAACCAGCTGTACTTCGTGGTGTAGCGGATGTTCCACGGCCCGGACGAGGACCGCCCGCCGCACCCGTCCCCCGAGCAGCGGCCGCCGCTCGGGGAACTGGCCGCCCTGCTGGTCAGCCTGCAACTCGCCGACTCCGCCTTCCCCAGCGGCTTCTACACCCTCTCGCACGGCCTGGAGGGCTACGCCCAGGCGCGCGCCGTCACCCCGGAGACGCTGCCCGCGCTGCTCGCCGACCTGCTCCGGCACGGCGTCGGCCCGTCCGACGCCACCGCGCTGGTGCTGGCCCACCGGGCGGTCACCGCCGGGCGGGCGCAGGACGCGGTGCGGATCGACCGGCGGCTGTACGCGGGCAAGCTGAGCCGCGAGGTGCGGCAGGCCGCCACCCGCACCGGGCGGCAACTGCTCGACCTGGCCGCGGAGGTCTTCGACCGGCCGCCGATCGCCGACTACCTGCGGCTGGTCGAGCAGCGGCGGGCCCCCGGCTGCCAGGCCGTGGCCGCCGGGATCGTGCAGGCCGCCGCCGGGGTGCCGGTCGAACAGGCCGTCACCGGCGACCTGTTCGCGTTCGCCGCCAGCTTCGCGGGCGCCGCGCTGCGGCTGCGGTTGACCGACCACCGCAGGGCCCAGGTGCTGCTGCGCGGCGCCGCCCCCGTCATCGAGGAGGCCGTCCGCGCGGCCCTGGTCCGCCCGGAGGCCGACCTCGGGTCCGGCGCCCCCGCCTCCGACCTGATGTCCGGCCGCCACGAGCGCGCCGAGGCCCGGCTGTTCGCCAGCTGACCGGGCCGAACCCCGACCACCCCGACCGAGAGAAGGAGCACCCAGTGGACGACAAGGTCCTGCGGATCGGCATCGGCGGGCCGGTGGGCTCCGGCAAGACCGCGCTGATCGAGGCGCTGGTGCCGGAGCTGATCGCCCGCGGCCACCGCCCGG
>NZ_BAAANS010000051.1:0-38522 GCF_039529925.1 Kitasatospora saccharophila
CGGCGGCGGACCGCGCCGACGACGCGGTGGCGGGCGCGGCGGGCCCGGAGGCGACCGGCACCGGGGAACCGCCCTCCGCCGGGTCGGCCGGCGCCGCCGCGGACGGCGGGGCCTGCTCGGCCGCACCCACCGCGGGCGGCACGTCCGCACCGCCGACCACCACCAGCAGCCCGGCCACCACCGCCACCGCGGCCACCACCCCGCCGCCCAGCACCACCCGGCCGGGCCCGCGCCGCCGCGCCCGCCGGTGACCGCGCCGCACCGGCCCCGCCCGGTGCGAACCGCCGCCGCGCGACGCCCCCCGCGACGCCCCCCGCCGGTGCACCGCCCGGCCGGGCCGGCCGGACGGCGCCCGGGGGACGTCCGGGTACCCGGCCGGGTCGTAGCGGCCGTCGTCCGGCAGCGGCACCAGCGCCAGCCCCGCCAGCAGGCCCTCCGCCGGGACCAGGCCGCGCCGGTGCTCCCCGCACAGCGCGCACTCCCGGACGTGCCGCCCGATCCGCTTGCGCCACAGCGTGCCCGGCAGGCCGTTCCAGCCCGCCGTCAGCTCCGCCAGCCACGGGCAGCCGGGCACCGCCGCCAGCGCCCGGACCACCACCCGGGCCGCCTCCAACTGCCCCTTCATCCGCTGCACCCGCACCGCCGCGTGCTGCGGCGACACCTCCAGCGCCGCCGCCAGCTCCGCCCGGGACAGCTCGCCCGCCGCCTCCAGCCACCACAGCGACAGCAGTTCGCGGTCCGCGCCGTCCAGCCACCGGGTCGCCTCCGCGACCTCCCGGCGCTGCTCCGACAGGCCCAGCCGGACGATGGTCAGACCCACGAAGTCCGCCGCCGGATCGGCCACCGCCGCCGGGTCCGGCACCGCCTCCATCCCGGCCACCGCGTCCGCGTCCCGGAACCGCCGCCGCACCTGGTTCAGCGCGATCGCCACCAGCCAGCTGCGGAACCCCGCCGGATCGCGCAGCGCCCCCAGGCCGTCCACGGCCCGCAGCATCGTCTCCTGCACCACGTCGTCGGTGTCCGGGTGCCCCGACAGCGCCCGGCCCACCACGTTGTACACCAGCGGCAGGTGCCCGCCGACCAGCTCCGCCACCGCTTGCCGGTCACCGCGCTGCGCCCGCCCGACCAGCGCCGCCGCCCGCCCACTGTCCACAGCCCGGTCCGTCCTCGTGTTCTCTCGTCCTGCCCTCACACCCTCGGAGATCCACCGGGCGACGGCGGATAACGCAAAATGCGGACCGGACCGCTCGGTGCTCCCCGAGGCCCTCCGGGCTCCCGGAGGCCCTCCGGCGCTTCCCGGCAGACGCGAAGCATAGTGAGCCGCCCGGAGAACGGCGAAGCCCGCGCGCCCGGGGCGGACGCGCGGGCCGGGGCCCTGCCGGTACGGCCGGGCCCCTCAGTACCAGTTGTGGGCCTGCCAGAACGACCAGGCGCCGCAGGGGCTGCCGTAGCGGCTGTTCATGTAGCTCAGGCCCCACTTGATCTGGGTGGCCGGGTTGGTGCGCCAGTCGGCGCCGGCCGTGGCCATCTTGGAGCCGGGCAGCGCCTGGACCAGGCCGTAGGCGCCGGAGGAGGCGTTGGTGGCGGTGTAGTTCCAGCCGCTCTCGCGCTTCACGATCTCGCTGAAGCACTGGAACTGGGCGTCGTCGCCGATGATCTGCCGCGCGGTGTCCTGGACCGACCCGGCCGGGATCGTGGCGAGCACGCTGCGCGCGGCGGCCTGGCTGGCCTGCTCCTTGGCGGCCCGGTCGGCCTTCTCCTTCGCCGCCTTGTCCGCCTGCTCCTTCGCGACCCGGTCTGCCTCCTCCTTGGCGGCCCGGTCCGCGTCGGCCTTGGCCTGGGCGTCGGCCGCGGCCTTCTGCCGGGCGGCCTCCTCGGCGGCCTTCTTCGCGGCGGCGTCGGCGGAGACCTGCTGCGCGTCGGCCTGGTGGCCGAGACCGTCACTGACCTGCTGGGCCTGCGCACCCGCGGGGGCCTCACCGAACAGCGTGGCGCTCGCGACGTCGACCGACCGGACGGGGGCCGTCCCGCCTTCGCTGCCGGCCGCCGCGCCCACCACGGCACCGACGGCGGTCACCGCGGTGGCGGAGACGACAGCGACGCCCCGGACCGAGATCCGAGTCACATGCTTTCCTTCCGGCGTCGCCCGGCACCAGAGCCGCCGGGCGGGTATCCACCCCGCGGGCCCCCGTCCCGCCGACCGGAGCCGGTGGACCTGCGGTGCCGTGCGCGGGGCCTGACGCCGACTCACCCTGCCGCACCCGGACGGCTCCACGCAATCGCCTGCGCCGTGGCGGATCTCACAGCGGCGCCCCCGTCCGGACGCTCGGTGGACGGATGGTGACGCCCCGTCAGTTCCGGCCCCGTCCGCCCGGCCCGGTCCCGTCCGCCCGGCCCGGTTCGGCGCAGCCCGGTGCGGTGCGGTGCAGCCCGGTGCGGTGCGGCGTGACCCGGCCGGCCGGTGCCTTTGCGCGGGCGGCGCCGCGGCGGAAGGCTGGAGCCCGCACGCCCGCACGCCCGCACGCCCGCCTCCTCGACCACCTGGAGTCCCCATGAAGACGTCCGAACGCCGCTGCGGTGCGGCGGCGAACGGGTTCTCGATCGGCTCGATCGGGTCCTTCCTGTCCATCGGCTCGGTCGGGTCCTTCCTCTCGATCGGTTCGGTCGGCTCGTTCCTGTCCGTCGGCTCGATCGGCTCCGCGCTGTCCGTGCTGTCCGTCGGCTCCTGGCGCAGCACCGCCTCCGCACTCAGCGCCGACTCCGTCCTCTCCCTGCTCTCCTACCGCTCGGTGCACGCCGTCCGCGCGGCCCACCGGCGCCGGGGCGGGCACGGCTGACCGGCCCGAACCGTCAGTGGCGGATGGGAACGTGTACGGATGAACGAAGCGCCCGGCTCCATCGCCGACTACTGGAACGACGCCGCCCCCGCCTTCGACCAGGAGCCCGACCACGGCCTGCGCGACGGCACCACCCGGCTGGCCTGGCAGCGCCGCCTCGCCGGGTGGCTGCCCGGTGAGGGGCTCGACCTGCTGGACGTCGGCTGCGGCACCGGCTCGCTCGCGCTGCTGCTCGCCGAGGCCGGGCACCGGGTGACCGGCGTCGACCTCGCCCCCGCGATGATCGACCGGGCCCGGGCGAAGTTCGCCGCCGCCGGCCTGGAGGGGCACTTCCTGACCGGCGACGCCGGCCGCCCCCCGACCGGCACCGCCCGCTACGACGCCGTGCTCTGCCGCCACCTGGTCTGGACGCTGCCCGACCCGACCGCCGCCCTGCGCGCCTGGGTCTCCCTGCTGCGCCCCGGCGGCCGCCTCCTGCTGGTCGAGGGCCGCTGGCGGGAGGCCGGCGCCGTCGTCGAGCCGTACGCCCCCGGTGCCGAGGCCCTCCCCTGGGCGGGCGGCGTCCCCGCCGCCACCCTCACCGCCGTGCTCCGCCCGCTGGTCCGCGAACTCGACCTGCACCCGCTGGAGTCCGAGCCGGCCCTGTGGGGCGGCCCGGTCCACGACGAGCGCTACGCGGTGCTCGCCCGCTGCTGAGCCCGGCGCGGCGGCCGGCCGGGCGAACGGACGGGTGGGCGGACGGGCGGGCGGGCGACGGGCTGCTGGCGGGCGGATGGACGGGCGGACGGGCTGTCGGTGCGGCGCGCTACGGTCCCGCCCATGGCCGACACCGAACTGACCACGCTGCTGGGCGTGTTGAACGGCAAGCGCAGGCACGTCCTGGAGATCCTGGCGGGCCTCGACGAGGAGGCCCTGCGCCGCCCGGTGCTGCCCTCGGGCTGGACCTGCCTGGGCCTGGTGCACCACCTCTCCCTGGACGTCGAGGAGTTCTGGTTCCGGGCGGTCGCGGCGGGTGAGCGGGCCGCGATCGAGGAGATCCTCGGCTCCGGGGCCGACGCCTGGCACCCCGACCCGGCGCTGACCGCCGAGCAGGTCTTCGCCCGCTACCGGCAGGAGACCGCCCGCGCCGACGCCTTCCTCGCCACCGCCGACCCGGACGCGCCGCTCGCCTGGTGGCCGGACTTCTTCGACGACTGGCGCTACCACACCCTGCGCGAGGTCGCCCTGCACGTGATCACCGAGACCGCGACCCACGCCGGGCACCTGGACGCCGTCCGCGAACTCCTCGACGGGCGCCAGCACCTGGTACTCGACTGAACCCGGGCCCCGGGCCCCGGGCTTCGCGGCCCGCCGGCTCAGTGGGCCGGCTCGCCGAGCCAGACGCCGGCGGCGGTGTCGAGCGGGAGGCCGAGCGCGGCGCAGAGCCCGACCACGGTGCCGAAGCCGGGGCTGGGCAGCCGGCCCATCTCGATCTTGCGGAGGGTCTCGGGGGAGATCCCGGCACTGTGCGCGACGGCGACGGGGTCGCGGCCGGCCCGGGTCTCGCGCAGCAGCGCACCCAGGCGGCGGCCGGCCTCGATCTGCTCGGGGGTCAGGGGGACTCGCACCATGCGGACACGCTACTCAACCGGCTCACCCCCGCCCAAGCGTCCGGCTTCAGCGCAGCGGCAGCTCCGCCCCGCCGTCCGTTCCGCCGCCCGCCCCCTCGCCCGTCCCGCCGGGCTCCCCGGCCGGGCGGGGGCCGTGGATGCGGCGCTCGGCGGCGTCGATGCGGACGTCGTCGATGCTGGCCTCGCGGCGGCGCATCAGGCCGTGCGGGTCGAACTCCCACAGCTCGTTGCCGTAGCTGCGCCACCACTGGCCGTCCGCGTCGTGCCACTCGTACTGGAAGCGGACCGCGATCCGGTCGTCCCCGAAGGCCCAGAGCTCCTTGCGCAGCGCGTACTCCTGCTCGCGGCGCCACTTGGCGGCGAGGAAGGCGGTGACCTCGGCGCGGCCGGTGAGGAAGACGTCCCGGTTCCGCCAGACCGTGTCGGGGGTGTAGGCGAGGGCGACGCGCGCGGGGTCGCGGGTGTTCCAGGCGTCCTCGGCGGCCCGGACCTTGGCGAGCGCGGTGGCGCGGGTGAACGGGGGGAGCGGCGGGCGGTGCTCGGACACGGCGGCCTCCAGCAGTCCGGCGGGATGGAGAACGCTCGTTCTCCAGGGTGGCGGGGCCTATGCTAGGGAACGACCGTTCTCCATGTCAAGATCCACCGGACCGGAGCCGCCGATGCCCGCCCCGCTCACCGAGGAACAGGCCCGCCAGGACGGCGAGGCGCTGCTCGACGCCGCCGAGGCGCTGTTCTACGAGAAGGGCGTGCGCGCCGTCGGCATGGACGAGCTGCGCGCCGCCTCCGGACTGCCGCTCAAACGCATCTACCGCCTGCACCCGGCCAAGGACGACCTGGTGGTGGCCGTGCTGCGCCGCGCCGACCGGCGCTGGCAGGCCCGGCTGTCCGCCGCCGTCGAGACCCGGCACGACCCGCGGGCCCGGCTGCTGGCCGCCTTCGACTGGCTCGGCGACTGGTTCGCCGAACCCGGCTACCGGGGCTGCGCCTGGATCAACGCCTTCGGCGAACTGGGCCCGTCCTCCCCGGCGGTCCTCGCCGAGGTCCGCGC
Organism: Kitasatospora saccharophila; assembly: GCF_039529925.1. Lineage (NCBI taxonomy): Bacteria > Bacillati > Actinomycetota > Actinomycetes > Kitasatosporales > Streptomycetaceae > Kitasatospora > Kitasatospora saccharophila. Next base: position 5,496 of record NZ_BAAANS010000051.1, read on the forward strand.
CCACAAGGCCGCCTTCCACGCCCGACTCACCGGCTGGGCCCGCGCCGCCGGCCTCGCCGACCCGTCCCCCGTCCCGCTGCTGGCCGAGGGCGCCATCGTCACCTCCGCGATCACCGCCGACCCCGCCCCGGCCCGCCGGGCCCGCGCCGCCGTCGAGGCACTGCTCGACGCCCGAACGGCATGAGCGGCACGGGCGGCGCGGGCGGGGAGGCGGTCGCGGGCCGGGAGCGGCGGGGCAAGCTGGTGCGGGACCGGATTCCCGAGATCATCCGGGCGGCGGGCGGGGAACCGCAGGTCCACGTCGCGGACGGGGACGAGTACCTGGCCCGGCTCGAGGCGAAGCTGCACGAGGAGGCGGACGAGGTCCGGGCGGCCGCCTCCGCGCCGGAGGCACTGGAGGAGCTGGCGGACCTCCTGGAGGTGCTGCGGGCCCTGGCGGAGGCGCACGGGGCGGACTTCTCCCGGGTGGAGGAGATCCGGCGGCGGAAGGCCGAGGAACGCGGCGGCTTCGCCGGGCGGATCGTCTGGACCGGCAACCGCTGACACCGCCCGCCGGTCGGCGCCGCGGGGCGGGCGGTCGAGGGGGCGGCACGCCGCTGCCCCGTGCGGCTCGGCCGCCCGCCCGGGGGCACCGGTCGCGGTGAGGCCGCTCCGGCAGCCGTCGGCCGGCGAGCGCGAAGTCGCGGTACCCGTCCTGGGCCACCCCCCTGATCGACCCGGCGGCGGCGCACGGCTCCGGTCCGGTGCGCCGCGAGGGCCGGGGCCTCGCCCGCGCCCGTCGCCACGGCGATCTCCCCGCCGAACTCGTCCCCTTCGCTCCCGGGGTCCAGCGGCGGGAACCCGGCGCGGGCGGTACCGACGGGCCCGAGGAGCTGTTCGACCGATCGGCCCCGGGCCGGGGCGCCGAGGGCGAATGGCTCAACGAGGTGGCGCACCCCAGCGGCCCAGAGGCCATCGGAGGTGCGCCCGTCCGCCGAGCGGGGCCGGGCCGTCGCGAGCCCGGCCCGCCACCGCACGGCGTACCGCCCGCACCGCCGTTCCTCCGCCCCGGCGGTCTCAGTGGCGGATCTTGGTGAAGCAGAGCGTCGAGTCGATCCTGCGGCTGGAGACGTACCGGATGCCGTAGTCGAACTCCTCGCCGCAGTGCTTGTCCTCACCGAGCAGCTGGTCCGCCATCTTGTACTCGGCCTCCGGAGAGGTGCAGTCCACGACGGTCGGCACCGGGTGTCCCTCCGGATCGGCGACCTTGACGCAGTCCCCGACCTCCGGATCGTGCGTCTTGGCCTCGGCCGCCCGCGCGGACCGCGACGCCTCCGCCTTGGCCTTGCCGCCGGTGGGGCTCGTGTTGTAGTTCCACACGTACCAGCCACCGCCGCCGAAGACCGCCAGCACGATGGCGACGGGCAGCAGCGCCTGCAGCGGGCTCCGGCGCCGCGGCCCCGACGGCCCGGCCGGCGGGCGCGGCCCGGGTGCGGGCTGCTGGACGTACGGCGCGGGCGGCTGGCCGTGGGCGGGCTGGTTGCCGTAGGGCTGGCCGCCGTACGGCTGGGGCTGGCCGCCGTAGGGCTGGCCGCCGTACGGCTGGGGCTGGCCGCCGTAGGGCTGACCGCCGTAGGGCTGGCCGCCGTAGGGCTGGGGCTGGCCGCCGTACGGCTGCGGGGCCGGCGGCTGCCCGTACGGCTGGTTCGGGTAGGGCGGCGGTGCGGACATGAGTGGGTAACCCCCGTGGCAGACACATGCGAATGATCACCGAGACGGTGACCACCGAAGGGTAGTGGTCGGCATTCCCCTTCGATCCGCCGGGCGGCCCCGCGGAGAATCCCCCCACAATTCCCGCACTTTTCCCGGACTTGACCTCCACCGCGGAGGGTCCGGGCCGGCCGCGGCGGGCCCGCGAACGGCGGCCGCTCGCCGCATCGACTCCGCGCACGGTCGCCCGTGCGAGGTGGTGCACGCCGGCTCGTGCGCCGACACCCGCAGCGCGCTCCCCGGAACCGCCCGGCCGGGTCCGGGCGGTATTTGAATACCGGGGCCTGCTAGCGTGTCGCTGTCCGCTGCCGGTATTCAAATACCGGTGGTTCTTTCGACCGGGCGGCCGGGCGGCCGTCGTGCAGGGAGCTGTGCCGTGATCGAGCTGAAGACTCCGCAGGCGATCGAGAAGATGGCCGTCACCGGCCGGTTCGTCGCCCGGACGCTGGCCGAGCTGTCGGGGCTGGCCGAGGTCGGGCGGGACGTGATGGACCTGGAGCTGCGGGCCAGGAAGCTGGTGGCGGACCGCGGGGCCGAGTCCTGCTACTGGAACTACGCGCCCTCCTTCGGGCGCGGGCCGTTCCGGAACGTGATCTGCCTGTCGGTGAACGACGCGGTGCTGCACGGGCAGCCGCACCCCTACCTGCTGCGCGACGGGGACGTGCTGAGCCTGGACTTCGCGGTGTCGATCGACGGCTGGGTGGCCGACTCGGCGGTGACCGTCATCGTCGGCACCCCGGACGAGCAGGACGTCCGGCTGGCCGAGTCGACCCGGACCGCGCTGGACGCGGCGATCGCGGCCGCCGTGCCCGGCAACCGGATCGGGGACATCTCGGCGGCGATCGCCAAGGTCGGCCAGGGCGCGGGCTACCGGATCAACACCGACTTCGGCGGCCACGGCCTGGGCCGCACCATGCACGAGGACCCGCACGTCGCCAACGTCGGACGGCCCGGGCGGGGCCTGGAGCTGAAGCCCGGGCTGACCCTGGCCCTGGAGCCGTGGTGGTGCACCGGCTCGGCGAAACTGCGGGTGGACGCGGACGGCTGGACGCTGCGTTCGGCGGACGGCTCGCGCGGCGCGCACTCCGAGCACACGGTGGCGATCACCGAGGACGGGCCGCGGGTGCTCACCGCGCTGTCCTGAAGGGGCAGTTCGGCCACGGCGGGTGACGGCCCCGTGGACGGTGGGTGGCGGCTGTGGCCCGTCCCATAGGCGGATCGCTGGACAGTCGGCGCGCGGTCAGCGCGGGGCCACGGAGCGTGTGCGGTTCCCCGGCCGGGGGCGGCCAAAACCGGTGAGCCCGGTCACAGCCGCCGACGGCCGGGCCCGGGAAATCGCGGTCCGGCCGGTGCCCGAGGGGTGCTGTACTGGCGGTAACCAGGCCCTGACCTGCGTAAACCTTGGAATGCTTGGAGTTCTGCGAAAGCGCCCGTAGCTTCGTAACCAGTGCAGGGCGCACTACCCGGGATCACCCGAAACCAACGCCCCGGTGCGGCGGACCAGCCGCCCGACGGGCAGGGTGACCGCGACGGAGAGCGGGTCGGACATCGACCGCACCGTCCGATCCACAAGCGCGAGAGACCTCAGGCCCTTCCGGGCCCCTGGTTCCGCCTTGCCTGCCCGGGGCATCCGAAAGGAATCGCATGATCTTCCGTAACGAGACTGCCGCCACCACGACCGCCACCACCGCCGAGAAGGGCAACCGGAAGCGCAACCGCGTCCGGGCCGCCATCGTCGCCGGCAGCGCGGTGGCCGTCCTCCCGGTGGCCGGCCTCGTGACGGCGACCTCGGCCTCGGCCGCGGACGTGTCCACCTGGGACAAGGTCGCCCAGTGCGAGTCGACCGGTGACTGGTCGATCAACACCGGCAACGGCTTCTACGGGGGCCTGCAGTTCACCTCCTCCACCTGGGCCGCCTTCGGCGGCACCGCCTACGCCCCGCAGGCCAACCAGGCCACCAAGGCGCAGCAGATCGAGATCGCCGAGAAGGTGCTGGCCTCCCAGGGCCCCGGCGCCTGGCCGGTGTGCTCCGTGCAGGCGGGCCTGACCCAGGGCGGCGCCGCCGCCCAGGTCGACACCTCCTCGTCCACGAGCACCAGCAGCTCGAACAGCTCCGACTCCGCGAGCACCAGCACCAGCACCAAGTCCGCGAAGCCGGCCACCACCGACTCCGCCGCGGCCTCCGGCAACACCGCGGACAGCGGCAAGTCCTCCTACCAGGGCCACCAGTCCTGGAAGAAGAGCGGCGGCAACACCGGTGGCGGCAGCTACACCGTCAAGTCCGGTGACACCCTGAGCAGCATCGCGGCCGCCAACGGCACCACCGTGGACGCGCTGTTCAGCGCCAACGCCCAGACCATCGGCGCCTCCGCCGACGTCATCTACCCGGGCCAGGTCCTGACCGTCTGATCCGAACAGGTCAGGCTCCGCCAGGGGCGCACGCACGACGCCGACGGCCACCCCTCATGTCGGGAGGGGTGGCCGTCGGCGTTCCCGCGCACCGGGGGATCAGTCGAACCAGTCGGGCTCGGCGGCGTCGATCAGCTCGCGCAGCGCCGGCCGGTCGTGGAACGCGCCGGAGAGCAGCGCGCCCAGCTCGCGCAGCGCCGCCGCGTCCTCCCCGTACGCCACGAACATGCCGGCCTCCGGGTCGTACCGGAACCGGCCCTCCAGCTGCGGGGCCCGGGAACGGACGGCGGAACGGGCCACCGCCTCCCAGCCGTACCCGCCGTTCTGCTGACCCGCCGCCTCGAACACCTCGTCCACCTCGACCATCCGGTCGTCCGTCAGCAGCAGGCCGTACGAGCCGGGCTTGTGGTCGTACTCGATGAACACCAGCGGGGCGAAGGTCTCACGATCAGTCATGGCGTGGACGCTAGCGGTGGCCACCGACAGTCCGGCCCGCACCGGTACGGCGGGGCGGCGGGTCGGCGACGGGGTCAGCAAGGGTCAGTAGGGGAGGACCTCTTCGACCGCGCTGGTGCCCGCGCCCGGGCGGGACTCCCACCGCCAGGTCTCGTCCAGGCGCAGCCGCCCGTCCGCGAGCCGGGTCAGCACGCTGGTGCAGTGGCCCGACGCGGTCTCCCCGGCCCGGTTGAGCTGCACGTACCGGAACTCGACGGTGTCGCCGCTGCGGGTGCCGACCAGGTGGCCGCGCACCACCTCGCCGCCCCGGTAGTCGGCCCACACCAGGCCGTCCTCCTCGTGGTAGGCGAACCGGGTGCCCGGGCCGACCTCGCCGCCCTCGGGGCGGGACACCGGCGCGAACTCCAGCCCGTCGAGCGAGGGCAGCGAGGACAGCATGGCGGGGCTCCTTGGACGTGCGGGCTGGTGTGCGGCCCAGTCGACCACGTCGGGCCCGGCGCCCACCGGGGCATCCGCATCATGGACAGTCCGGGACAGAACCCCCGTGCGGCCCACCGGCGTTCAGCCGCCGAGGAGCAGTCGCTCCAGGGCGGCCCGGGCCCGGGCGTCGGAGCGGGCCCGGACGGTGACGGCGGCGGCGAGCTCCCGGGTCCACTCGTCCAGCGGCACCGGGCGGCGCGACAGCACCACGCCGCGCACCACCCGGCAGACCTCGGCCGCCGCCCGGTCCCCGGTCAGGGTCAGGGTGAGCCGCTGGTCGCCCATCGACACCTCCAGCCGCTCGATCCGGCCGGGCCGACCGGCCACCCGGTCGGCCAGGCTGCGCCGGCGCTCGACCGCGACCGCGTCGGCGGGCAGCGCCTCGGCGAGGGCGTCGGTCAGCACCCGGCCGTACACCTCCAGGTCGGCGGCGTCCCGCCGGAGGGCGGCCGTCAGCAGGTCGATCGAGTCCTCGTCCCGCGCGGCCGGTTCGAGCTGGCCGTCGTCGCTCATGTCACTCCTCGGGGTGGTCGGTCGACGGGTGCGCAGCCTAGTCGTCCAGGCTCAGCACCATGGTGGGGCGTTCGATCTCGTGGTCCTCGCGCAGCGGGCGGACGGCGGTGCCGATCGCGAAGAACTCGGTGGTGTGGCCGCCCCAGCGGTGGTTGTGGGCGTTGAGCTGCACTCCGACGATGCCCTCGGCGCCCAGCTCCTCGGCCTCGGCCTGCATCCGGGTCATCGCCAACTCCCGTGCGTCGTAGAGGGCCTGGGTGAACGGTTCGATCTCCACGTTCTTGCCGAGGTTGGAGAAGACCGCGCTCACCTTCTGGTGCGCGATGTGGTAGACGCAGGTGCCCATGGTCATGCCGAGCGGCGCGTAGCCGGCCCGGATCAGGGTCCAGAAGTCCTGGCCGGAGAGGTCGGAGGTGAACGGCTGGCCCTTGTTGTTGCGCCAGCCGGTGCCGCCGGGCGCCGGGTGGTCGGCCTTGACGGCGGTGCCGATCGCGATGAACTCGGCGATGTCCGAACCGAATTCGCGGGCCTCCACGCTGAGCCGGACGCCGACGATCCCGTCCGCGCCGAGCGCCGCGGCCTCGGCCTCCATCCGGGTCATCGCCAACTCGCGGGCGTGGTACATCGCCTGGCTGAGCGTCTCCAGTTCCTGGTTCTTGCCCCAGCGGCCGAGCTGGATCCCGACGTGGTAGATCGAACTGCCCAGGACCAGGCCGATCGGCTTGAACCCGGCCTCCCGGACCAGCAGGAACTCGTTGACCGACAGGTCGCTGGTGAAGATCGAGCCGGGCCTGCCCGGCTGCAGCTTGGCGAGGCGCCGCATCGCGTCGGCCGGCACGCCCTGGGCGGTGGGATCGGAGGTGCTCATCTGGTCAATCTCCCCGTGACGGTGCTGGGTCGGTGTTCGAACGGAGGGCGGGCCGCGGTCACCGGCGGGCCGCCCGGGCCAGGCGGCGGCGCAGCCGGTCGCCGTCGCCGTTCAGCGGCATGACGGTGAGGGTGCGCGGCCGGGCGGGCGCGGTGGCGAAGCGGGCGACCGCGGTGCCGTACAGGACGTTCTCGGTGACGTGGTCGGTCTGCTTGTCGTTGTTGAGGCAGTGCTCCTCCCAGACCCGCAGGGTGTTGTCGGCCAGGATCATGCCGTCCCCGCCGAGCTTCGCCACCTGCTGCCGGACCTGGGTCCGGGCGTCGGCCCGGACCCGGCCGACCAGTTCGCTCCAGCCCGCCACCTCCTGGTTCGACCAGGAGTACCGCTGCAGGCCGGTCCGGTAGTCGTCGTGGCGCACCCCGACCGACATCCCGACCAGCAGGCCCACCGGCACCCAGCCGGCCGTGAGCAGCTTGGCGAAGCCCGCGCCGTCCAGGTGCGAGGTGAACGGGTGGTGCGGCCGCACCCCGCCGGCGGCGCGCACCGCCGTGCCGATCACCTTGAACTCCAGGCAGTGCGACGCGGCCGGGAACGGGGCCACCGTCAGCTGCGCCGCCACCACGCCGTCACCGCCGAGCGCCGCGCACTCGGCGGTCATCCGGCCCAGCGCGGCACGCCGGGCGTCGTCCAGCACCTTCACCAGCGCGGCCGAGGGCGCGCCCTCGCCCGACAGCGCGACGGCGGCGGGCTTCCCGCCGGAGAGCCAGCCCGTCCCCCGGTAGCCGCAGGCGTGGTAGCCCCAGTACCGGCCGCTGCGGCCGACCCGGTACACCGCCGACCCCATCACCTGACCGACCGGCTCGAAGCCGACCGACCTGACCGCGGCGAACTCGCCCACCGACAGCGCCGACGACCAGGTGCCGTCGGCCCGCTCCCGGGCGATCCGCGCCGCCGCGACGGGCGGCAGCCCCTCGCCGTTCCAGGACTCCACCACGGCGTCCACCCCCCGTTCCAGCCCGGCGGTTCCGGTACCGATCCGGTACCGGGGCCCGGACGAGCACCCTACGCACAGCTGACGAACGCGCCGTCAGGAGGGTCCGGTTCCCGCCGCCCGCCGTTCCGCTGCCCGCCGTTCCGCCACCCGTCTTCCGCTACCCGTCTTCCGCCGTCCGGCGGGCCCTCAGGAGTCGGCGGAGCCGTCCCGGTCCGGGGGCGGGTCCTCGAACTCGACGTCGACGTGCTGCTCGGGCCGGCGCTCCTCCTGCCGGGCGAGGTCCTCCAGCACCTGCTCGTCCGGGCCGGTCAGCGGGGGCTGGAGCAGCGAGCGGGGCCACAGGCGGCGGGCGAGGACGGTGTTCGACTCGGCGGCGTACACGGTGATCTGGGCCGCCAGGTAGAGCCAGGAGAGCAGGCCGATCACCGTCGCGAAGAAGCCGTAGACGGCGGTCGCGTGCCGCAGCTGGTGCGTCACCAGGACGGCGCCGAACGCCTGCAGGACGGTGAACAGCGGGCCCGCGACCAGGCTCCCGGGCAGCAGCCCGCGGGACGGGACCTCCTTCGGGGTGAGGATCCGCAGGCAGGCCAGGAACAGCCCGGCGTTCAGCGCGGCCGACAGCAGCAGCCCGCCGATCCGGGCCGCCGGGCCGCCCAGCGCCGCGCCCACCAGCGCCGCCGCGGCCGTGCTCAGCAGCAGCCCGGTGCCGAGCGTCGCGAACAGCGCCAGGCTGCGCCCCAGCCGGGGCCAGTAGCCGGGGCGCCGCACCCCCGGGACGTTCCACACCTCGGCCATCGCGTGCTGCAGCACCTGCGCGATGCCGAGCGCCCCGTACAGCAGGCCCGCCACGCCGATCACCAGGGCCAGGCCGCTGCCCTGCACCGAGTGCACGTTCTCCCGCAGCTGGTCGCCGATGATCGGGAAGTCGGCGAGCGCCGAGTCGACCACGGCCTGCTGCGCGTCCGGGTGCCCGTGCAGGACGAAGCCGAGCACGGTGGACAGCAGGAGCAGCAGCGGGATCAGCGACACGAAGCCGTAGTAGGTGATCAGCGCGGCCAGCAGCCCGCCCCGGTCGTCCCCGTACTTCTTGACCACCCCGACCACGACGGCCAGCGGGCGGTTCCGTTGCTGCGTGCGGTCCACGGCGCGCAGGGCGCGTTCGACGGGGTTCACGGCGCGGGCTCCTCACGGGTGACGGACGGCACCCGCGCGTATGCCCGGCCGGCGGGTGTGAACGCCTGCCGGGCGGAAAGGCGGCCGGAGGATCCGGAGCCGGGCGCGTGGAGGAGGCAGGGCAGGTGTGGTGGTGGAGCGCGGTGCGGCTGGCGGTGGTCGGTGCGGCGGTGGGGCTGGTGCTCTACCTGGTGGACCGGCTGGTGGACGCGACGACCCGGCGGCTGTCGGTGACCGCCGGGACGGTGCCGCAGGTGCTGCGCGGGTGCCGGAAGCCGATCCTCGCGGTGGCGGCCTGCGGGCTGCTGCTGGCCGCGATGCCGTGGGTGCGGGCCCCGGGCGGGGTCGGACACCTGCTGGTGCTGGCCACCATCGGCTCGTGCGGCTGGCTGGCCGCCCGGGCGGCCGCGCTGGTGCTGGACGGGGCGGTGCGGCTCGCGGTGCGCCGCCGGGACGCGGCCTGGGCCGGGCGGGCCCGCACCCAGGCCGGGCTGCTGGGGCGGATCCTGCAGGCGGCGATCGCGCTGCTGGCGCTGGCCGCGATGCTGATGACCTTCCCGGCGGTGCGGGTGGTCGGTACCAGCCTGCTGGCCTCGGCCGGACTGGTCGGCGTGGTCGCGGGCATCGCCGCGCAGAGCGCGCTGTCGAACCTGTTCGCGGGCATCCAGATGGCCTTCGGCGACCTGGCCCGGATCGGGGACGTGGTGGTGGTCGGCGGCGAGTGGGGCACCGTCGAGGAGATCACCCTGACCGCGGTGGTGATCGCCACCTGGGACCAGCGGCGGATCGTGATGCCGATGTCGTACTTCGCGGGCCGCCCGTTCGAGAACTGGTCGCGCCGCTCCGACCGGATCACCGGCACCGCGCTGCTGCACCTCGATCACAGCACGCCCGTCGGCCTGCTGCGCGAGGAGTTCGAGAGCTACCTGGCGAAGAACCCGCGCTGGGACGGCGAGGGCAGCGCCCTCCAGGTCGTCGACACCACCCCCAGCACCCTGGTGGTGCGCGCACTGGCCACCGCCGCCAACGCGGGCGACGCCTTCGAGCTCCGCTGTGACCTGCGCGAGCACCTGGTGGGCTTCCTGCGCGAGCACCACCCGTACGCGCTGCCCCGGGTCGCGGTGACGGCCGCGCCCGGCGAGCGGCGGGACGAGCGGACGGACGAGCGGACGGGACAGGGCGAGCGGGCGGGCGGGCGGACCGGACAGGGCGAGCGGACGGGGGCGGAGCAGCGCACGGGGGCGGAGGGCTGAGCGCCGTCAGTGCGGCAGGTCGGCGGGGCCGATCCGGCTGGCCCGCCGGGTGCCGTTACGGCGCAGGGCGCCGGGCGGTTCGGGCACCCCGGCGGCGGCCGCCGCCAGGATGGCGTCGGGGTGGGTGAGCGCGCCCCACCAGGCGGCGCCGTCGTCCTCGGCGTCCGGGCCGGCCTCCGGATCGGTGCGCAGCCAGGCCGCCGCGGCGGGCAGCAGGACGTGTTCGCCGGGCAGCAGTCCGGGCAGCGTCCAGCGCAGCGCGCACCGCTCGTACAGGTAGTGCTCGCCCCAGTCGAGGGCGTTGCGGTACACCGCCTCCCGGTACCCGGCCCAGCGGGTCGGCACGTCCGGGTCCCCGCCCGCGCGCACGCAGATCGCCTCCGGGTCGTCGCCGGACAGCGCGAACTCGAAGCCGCCGCCGAGGACCTCCAGCGAGGCCACGGCCTGGGTGCCGTTGTAGCCGGCCGAGGTGCCGGGCGGCGGGCCGGTGAGCGCGGCGGTGAACACCGGGCGGTGCACCTCGCGGCGGGCGTGCAGGCACCACAGCGCCCCGCAGGCCGCCTCGGCGGGGCGGGCGAAGCCGACGGACTCCGGGGCGTACCCGGTGACCAGCAGCTCCAGCTCGGCCCCCGGCCCGGACCAGCGGGCGACCAGCGCGCCGGACGGCAGCCGCCACAGCCGGTCGGGCCGCCCGGGCAGCGGGACGCCGTCCAGTTCGGCGGTGAACGCGAGCGGGCCGAGCGGCGTCGCGAAGTCCGGCGCGGCGGCCGGGAGGACGGGGGTGCGCCGGAGGTGCGGCAGCAGCAGGGGGTTCACCGGGCCGGGCTCAGACCGGCTCGCGGACGATCCACAACCGGGTGCCGGTGTGGCTGGGGCCGGGGATGAGCAGGTAGACGAGACGGCCGCCGCGTTCGCGCTCCACCTTCGCCACCCACCAGGACACCGAGATCACGCCGCAGGCCGCGCCCGCCAACAGCATGCCGCCGGGCATGCCGTCCCGAGTGCCGAGCCAGCCCATGAACAGCATGAACAGGACCAGGGCGCCGGTCACCTGGCGCGTCGGCAGGTAGGGCTCGGGCTCCCCGGGAAGCAGTCCGAACCTCGCGGGGAGGTCGTCCAGTGGCTTCGCCAGCCGCTTGGCGAAGTAGCGGGCCCACCACCACACGCTGAACAGGAAGGAGGCACCGAAGAACGCACCGGCGAAGGCGACGCGTGTCGCGAGCCCGTACCGGTCGGACCACAGGAAGGCCGGCAGGCAGCTCACCAGGGACACCAGGAGGAACAGCCCGCTCATGGTGCGCAGGAAGTCAGTGGCGTGCACCAGGCGTTGTTTTCTCTCCATCGAAGCCCCCAGGCTCGAACGCGTTCGGTCGCGATCGGGCGGCATCGTAGCGCCTGGCGGGTGCCCGCGGGTCAGAGGTAGTCCTCCAGGCGCGCGATCGCGAAGCCCTGCGCGGTGGCGGCGTCCACCACCCGGCGCAGCATGTCCGGCATGGTGCCCTTCCAGTCGGCGGCGGGGGCGCGGAAGTGGGTCAGCACGATGTCGCCGGGGTGGAACACCTGGTCCGGGTAGCGCCACTCCAGGTGGTCCGGGAACGCCTCCTCGTTCCACAGCGGGAAGGCGGTGACCCCGCAGGAGGCGGCGGTGCGCAGCGCGGCCTCGGTGTACTCGCCGTACGGGGGGCGGAACAGCCGGGGGCGGGTGCCGGTCTCCTGCTGGAGGCGGTCCTGCTGGCCGCAGATCTCGCGCTGCAGGGCGTCGGCGCCCAGCCGGCGCAGGTCGGGGTGGGTGAGGGTGTGGTTGTCGATGCCGACGCCGTGGGACTGCAGGCCGCGGAAGTAGCCGTAGTCGGAGCGGGCCAGGTAGTCGGAGAGGAACACCGTCATCGGGACGCCCAGTTCGGCGGCCATCGCGGCGAACTGCGGGTCCTTCTCGGCGCCGTCGTCCACGGTCAGGAACACCACCCTGTCGGTGGTCGGGACGCGGTAGACCACCGGCGGCAGGCCGGGCGCGCGCTTGACGCCGGGACCGTCCGCCAGCTCGGGCTTGGCGGCGGGCGGGGCCGGGGCGCGCAGCGGGAGCGCGGCCAGGCCCCAGCGCTGGGCGGCGGCGAGGGCCTGTTGCAGGGCGAGCTCGTGCTCGGCGACGGCGAGGCGGCCGTTGGCCTCCTGCCCGAGCGCGGCCTGCGGGCGGGCGGCGAGCAGCGCGGCGAGCGCCTCCCGCACGGCGGCGTGGGCGGCGGCGGGCGGGGCGGCGGGGGTGGAGGAGCGGGCGGCCCCGGGGGCGGGGTCCTGGGGGCGGAGCGCGGAGCAGCCGACAACGAGGGTGGCGAGCGCGGTGAGGGCGGCCAGGCCCCGGCGGTTGCGGCGGCCCCGGCGGTGGCGGCGGCCGGGGCGGGGGCGTGCGGTGGCGCGGGTCGTGCGGGAACCGGGCGGGACGGAGGGTGTCGGCATACCGGCCGATGATCCCCTTGTCATGCTTGTCGTACTCGACACGCCGTTGCCGGTCACCCGGACGGACCGGCGCCGTCCCCCGTTTGACGCGCCCCAGGCGGCGGCGTACGGAGAAGAACATGTGCCCGGGTGTCCCGGCGGACCCCAGCGGCCCGCCACCACGCACCGGCCCCCCGCCCGGCGACGCGCACCGGCCCCCCCGCCCGGCGACGCCCGCCCCCGCCGGGACCCGGCTGCCGCCCGGGGCCACCCTCGTCCTCTAGACCGACGGCCGGGTCGAATCCGCCACCGCGACGCTCTCCGAGGGCGTCGACCGCCTCCGCACGGCCCTCGCCCACGCGCCCACGCTGGAACTGGAGCCGCTCACCGACCTGCTGGTCGGGCAGGCGCGGCACGACGGGTGGCGGGTGGACGACGTGGCGGTGCTGGTGGCGCGGCTGGGGGAGGCGAAGTGAGCGGGGCGGTCGATGGCGGGGCGGGGGTCAGTGGGGGTGGACGAGGTGGCAGGCGTGGGCGAAGACGACGGCTTGGACGCGGTCGCGGAGGGCGAGTTTGTGCAGGACGCGGCCCAGGTGGGACTTCACGGTGGCTTCGGCGAGGTGGAGGGCGGCGGCGATCTCGGCGTTGGAGCGGCCGTGGCCGACCTCGACCAGGACCTCGCGTTCGCGGGCGCTGAGCAGGGCCAGCCGGGCGTGCCGCTCGGCGGTGTCGCGGGTGGGCAGGTGGGGGCGGAAGTCGTCCAACAGGCGGCGGGTGATCCGGGGGGAGAGGGCGCCCTCGCCCGCCGCCACGTTGCGGACGGCGGCGAGCAGCTCCTCGGGCCGGGTGTTCTTGAGCAGGAAGCCGGCGGCGCCGGCGGCCAGCCCGGCGAAGGCGTACTCGTCCAGGTCGAAGGTGGTGAGCAGGAGGACCCGGCTGCGCGGGGCGAGCCGGACGATCTGCCGGGTGGCCTCGATCCCGTCCGTCCCGGGCATCCGGACGTCCATCAGGACGACGTCGGGGCGCAGCTCCCGGGTCAGCCGCACCGCCTCCGCGCCGTCCGCGGCCTCGCCGACCGGGGCCAGGTCGGGCTGGACCCCCAGGATCGTGGTGAAGGCCATCCGCAGCAGGGCCTCGTCGTCGGCGACCAGCACCCGGACCGTCACGCGGGCACCCCCCGGCGGTAGCCGGTGAGCGGGAGGCGGGCGTGCACTTCCCAGCCGCCGCCGGGCCGCGGCCCGGCCCGCAGGGTGCCCCCGTGGGCGGCCGCGCGCTCGCGCATGCCGGGCAGGCCCCGGCCGGGCGGACGCGGCGGGGCCGGGACGGTCGCGGGGTCGGTGACGGCGGGGTTGTCGTCGGTGACGCGCACGGTGACGGCGGCGGCCGAGCAGTGGACGCGGACCGCGGCGCGGGTGCCGACGGGGGCGTGCTTGAAGGTGTTGGTCAGGGCCTCCTGCACCAGGCGGTGAACGGTCAGCTGGACGCCGGCGGGCAGGCGGACGCGGGCGTCGCCGTCGCCGTCGCCGTCGTCGTCGATCTCGACCCGGACCGGCAGTCCGGCGGCGCGCATCCGGTCGGCCAGCGCGGCCAGTTCGGCGAGGCCGGGCAGCGGGTGGTTCGGTGCGGTCGGTGCCGTCAGGTCGTCTGGTGAGTTCGGTGAGTCCGGGGCGTCGGGCGCACCGGTGCGCAGCAGGCCGAGTGAGCGCCGCATGTCGCTGAGGGCCTGCCGTCCGGTCTCGGCGGCCCCGCGCAGGGCGGTGGTGGCCTTCTCGGGGGAGCGGTGCTGGGCCTGCAGGGCGGCGTCGGTGAGCGCGACCATCACGGACAGGTGGTGGGTGACGATGTCGTGCACCTCGCGGGCGATCCGGGCCCGCTCCTCGGTGACGGCCAGCCGGGTCTGCTGCTCCTGGCGCTGGGCGGCGAGTACGAGGTGGGCCCGGGCGGTCCGGGCGCGCCGGCCCAGGGTGGCGACGGCGAGCACGGTCGCGCTCAGGGCGACGAAGGGGGCGAGGAACGCGCCCGGCGCGGCCCAGCGCAGGCAGGCCAGCAGGGCCCCGCCCTCCGCGACGGCGCAGGCGGTCAGCGCGGCCCGCCGCCCGGCCTGCCCGGCCACCGCGTACAGGGCCACCAACAGGGCGGCGTCCGCAGGCAGTTGGACGTCGGCCAGCCACTGGAGCAGCGCCGCCGCGGCCACCGCCCCGAACACCGCGCGCGGGGCCCGGCGCCGCCACCGCAGCGGCAGCACCAGGGCGCAGGTGAGGCCCGCGACCACCGGGAGCCGCCCGGCCGGCCAGGTGGCGGCGGCGTGCAGCAGCAGCGCGGGCAGCAGCAGTAGCGGAAGCAGCAACTCCCTTGCGGGATCCGGGAGTCGGGGGAGGTGGTGGCGCGGCGAGTGGGCTGCGTCCGCCTCGGTCATGGCGGGTTCCTGTCGGTCGGTCGGCGGGGCGGCTTCGGCCCGGTGCTGCCACGCTAGGCGGCGGTGGCGGCGGTGCGCATGAGTCCGCCGTCGGAGCGGGGCGGGGCCGGGTACGACCGCAGGAGGAGGGGCGGTACCTTCCCGGGTCGCAGGGCGGGGGCCGGGCGGGCGGGTCCGGGTGCGACCGGGGTGGCAGCGGGGAGGCTACCGGCGGGCGATGCGGCGGGGGGCGGCGCGCTCCGAGGATGGCGGGGTGACCGAGACGATCGCGGGGCCCTCGCTGTCCCCACTGGAGTTCCTCGCCGTACTGGCCGCCGCCGTCCTGGTGGTGGCGCGCTGGCTGCCCCCGGCCGCCCGCTCGCGGACCGCCGTCGGAGCGGCGGCGGTCTTCGCGGCGTCCGCCGCGCTGCTGGGGGTGACGGGGGTGCGCTGGCAGCTGTGGCCGGTGCTGGCGGGCGGCGGCGCCGTGCTGCCGTTCGCGCTGGTCCCGCTGGTGCGGCGGCGGGGATCCGGCCGGGCGGCGCGGCGGGCGCCGTGGTGGCTGGCGCTGCCGGGGGCGGCGGCCTGCCTCGGGCTGGTCGCGGCCGGGCCGGTGGCGGCGTGGGCGTTCCCCGCGCCGGTGTTCCCCGCGCCGTCGGGCCCCTACGCGGTCGGCACCCGGGTGCTGCAGTGGACCGACCCGGACCGGCCGGAGACCTTCACCGCCGACCCGGACGACCGGCGCACCCTCGTCGTCCAGCTCTGGTACCCGGCCCGGGAGAGCCCGGCGGGCACGCCGGGCGCGCCCTACCTGGGGCGCACCGGGGCGGAGGCGCGCACCGTCGCCGGGGCGCTCGCGGCCGGGGCGGGCCTGCCCGGCTTCCTGTTCGACGACGCGGCGCGGGCCCGCGGCCGGGCGGTGGCCGGTGCGCCGGTGGCCGACGGGGCGGAGCGGTTCCCGGTGGTGCTGTTCTCGCCCGGATCGGGCGGGGCGCGCACCCAGAACACCGCCTGGGCCCAGGAGTTGGCGAGCCACGGCTACCTGGTGGCGGCCCTGGACCACCCGTACGACAGCGCCGCGGTGGTCCTCGACGACGGCCGCACCGTCCGGTCCGCGACCTCCTCCACCGGGGACCGGGACGCCGACGAGGAGCTCGCGGCCGACTGGACGGCGGTCCGGGCCGCCGACCTGGGCTTCGTGCTGACCCGGCTGGAGGGGCTGGACCACGACGGCGCCGACCCGCTGGCCGGACGCCTGGACACCGGCCGGGTCGCGGCGGCCGGGCACTCGATGGGCGGCGCCGCCGCGCTCCAGGCGGCCCGCCGGGACGCCCGGATCGGCGCCGTGATCGACCTGGACGGCTTCCCGCACGGCCCCGCCGCGCCGGAACTGCACCAGCCGGTGCTGGCGCTCGTCCAGGAGACCACCCCCGACACCGACCCGCGCTACCCGCCCCGGCTCGCCGCGGCGCTGGCGGCCGACACCGCGCCGACCTACCGGCTCACCGTCCCCGGCGCCGCCCACCTCAGCTTCACCGACGCGCCCCTGTACCTGCCGCCGGTGCCCTCGCTGGTCGGCTCGCTGGGCCGCACCGGCGCCCCGCGCCTGGTCGCCGCGGCCACGCTCGCCTTCCTGGACGCCACCCTGCGGCCCGCCCCCGGCGGCGACCCGGCCGGCCCGCTGTCGGCCTACGGCGCCCTCACCGTGCACCGGCCGGGCACCGGCTGACCGGTCGTCAGCGGTCCTCGTCCGACCGGCCGTCCGGCTGTTCGTCCGGCTGTTCGTCTTCCGGCTGCTGCTCGGCGGGCGGGGCGGCGGGCAGGGCGGCGGCCGCGCGGTGGACCTTGGCGAGGGCGCTCAGCAGGTGGCGGCGCTCCTCGGGGGTCAGGTCGGCGGTGACCCGTTCCTCCAGCAGGCGGCGTTCGGCCTCGACGGGCTGCTGGAGGGCGCGGCCGGCGTCGGTCAGCCGGAGGCGGACCAGGCGCTGGTCGCGTTCGTCGCGGGTGCGGGTGAGCAGGCCGGCGGTGGCCATCCGGGTGGCCATCTTGACGACGGTGGGGGTGGTGACGCCGAGGGCGGCGGCGATCTCGCCGGGGGTGCGGCCGTCCTGCTCCCACAGGGCGGCGAGCAGCAGGTTCTGGCCGAGGTGCAGCCCGTGGCGGCGCATGCCGGCCTCGGCGGCGGCCCGGAGCACCTTGGAGGTCCGGCCGTGCAGGTCCAGGAATTCGGGCATGGCGGGCCTCCGCTCGGTGCCCGGCGGGCACCGAAGGTCGATTGACGGCTAATCAGTTCCCGGCTAACGTTCCCGCCGTGAGATCGATAGACGGCTAATGTCTTCGGGGGGAACGATGATACTGGTCACCGGTGCGACGGGGAACGTCGGCCGCGAACTGGTCCGGGCGCTCGACGGGAAGGGCGCCCGGGTGCGCGTCCTGGTCCGCGACCCGGCCCGGGCCGCCGCGCTGCCCGCCCGGATCGAACGCGCCGTCGGCGACCTGGGCGAACCCGCCACCCTGGCCCCGGCGTTCGAGGGCGTCGAACGGCTCTTCCTGCTCACCCCCGGCCTCGGCGCCGAACACACCGCCCACGCCGTCGCCGCCGCCCGCGCCGCCGGGGTGCGGCACCTGGTGCACCTCTCCTCCGCCAACGTGCTCGGCGACCCGATGCCCGCGATGGGCCGCTGGCACCACGCCCGCGAGGAGACCGTCCGCGGCGGCGGCGTCCCGTTCACCGTCCTGCGGCCCGGCGGCTTCATGACCAACGCCCTCGAATGGGCCAGCACCGTCCGCACCGGCGGCTACGTCCTCGACCCGGTCGGCCCCGGCCGCCTCGCCCCGATCGACCCCGCCGACATCGCCGACGTCGCCGCCCACGTCCTCACCGGGGACGGCCACCTCGGCCGGTACTACGCGCTCACCGGCGGCGAGGCGCTCACCGTCGCCGAACAGGTCGCCCTGCTCGCCGCCGCCACCGGCCGCCCGATCGAGGTCCGCCCCGCCGCCACCCCCGAGGAGGCCGTCCGGGCCCGCTTCCCGGCCGGCGCCCCCGCCCCCCTCGCCGCGGCGATCACCGAAGCCTTCGCCCTGCTGCGCGCCGACACCACCGGCTTCCGCACCGACACCGTCGCCCGCCTCCTCGGCCGCCCCCCGCGCACCTTCGCCGCCTGGTGCGCCCGCCACGCGGCCGCCTTCCGGTAGGCCCGGCGGTGGCGGTGGGCCCCGGCGGCCGACCGCGACGAACGTCGGTGCGCGGCGTCGACTTTCGGGGGCAGCGGGCCGGGCGCGGGGGTGGCTAGGGTCGCGGGGTGAGGACGCGGACGTGGTGGGGACGGCTGTTCCCGGGGCCCTGGCGGTGGTGGACGGCCGTCCGGGAGGTGCTGGGCGGGCTGCTGGTGTGCGCGCTGGCGGCGCTGCTGCAGGCCGGCGACAGCGGCGGGTGGCCGTCGGGGCTGGTGGTGGGGGCCAGCGCGGTGCTGTACGCGCTGCGGCGCGGGCTGCCCGGGCCGGTGCTGGTGGTGGCGGCGGCCGGGGTGGGCGGGCCGTCCGGGTTCCTGCCGCTGCTGGTCACCGCCGGGTACTCGGCGGGCCGGCGGCTGAACCGGCCCTGGCGGGCCCCCGCGGTGCTGGCGCTCGGCTTCCCGGCCACCCTCGGCGTCGCCCTGCTGCAGAACCGGCGCGACCACTTCCCGCTGCCCGTCCTGCTCGGCCTGTGCGTCGCCGGGTACCTGCTGGTCGGCGTGCTGCCCGCGGTCATCGGACGCTACCGGGCCCAGCGCGTCGCCCTGCTGGACAGCCTGCGCGAACGCAACGAGCAACTGCTGCGCGAACGCGTGATGATCGCCCGGCAGGCCCGGCTGCGCGAACGCCACCGGATCGCCCAGGACATGCACGACAGCCTCGGGCACCAACTCGCCCTGATCGCCGTGCACACCGGCGCCCTGGAGGTCGACCGGACCCTGGGCGAGCAGCAGCGCGAGGCCGTCGCCGTGCTGCGCCAGGCCGCCACCGGCGCGATGCGCGAACTGCGCGAGGTGGTCGGCCTGCTGCGCGAGGACGCCGCCACCGCCCCCGGCGGCGTCGACGCGATCGAGCGCCTCGCGGCCGCCTCCGGCGCGGCCGGCACCCCGATCGAACTGCGCCACGAGGGCGCCGCCCGCCCGCTGGCCGCGGCCACCGGCCACGCCGCGTACCGGATCGCCCAGGAGGGCCTGACCAACGCGCACAAGCACGCCCCGGGCGCGCCGATCACGCTGACCGTCCGGTACGAACCGGACGCGCTGGTGGTGGAGGTGGCCAACGGCCCCGGCGGGGACGGCGCGGCGGCGGTCTCCGGCGGGCAGGGCCTGACCGGGCTGCGCGAACGGGCCCGGCTGCTGGGCGGGATGGTGCACAGCGGGCCGCAGCCGGGCGGCGGCTTCCGGCTGGCCGGGATGCTGCCCTACACCCCGGAGGGGGCCCGGGCCGCCGTCCCCGACGACGAGGAACTCGCCCTGCTGTCGGCCGACTTGGAGGAACCCGGCAAGCGCCGCCGTCCCGCGCTGGGCTGCGCGCTCGGCGCGCTCGGCGTGCTCGGGGCGGTGGCCGCGGTCGCCGCGGTCGGCGCCATCGTGTTCGTCAGCTCGCTGCGGGACGCCACCGTGGCGGTGAAGCTGTACGACTCGATCGAGGTCGGCCAGAGCGAGGAGTCCGTCAACGAACGCCTGCCGGTCGGCAGCGACTTCCTGACCGGCGACTTCCACCGGATCGGCCCGCCGGTGCCGGAGGGCGCGCACTGCCGCTGGTTCGCCAGCGACCGCGGCAGCGGGACGGACGGCCAGGACGTGCTGCGGTTCTGCTTCAAGGACGGCCGGCTGGTGGAGAAGCAGCACTTCCGTGGGAAGGTGTAGGACGCACTGGGGACGAAGGGACGCGCGGTGATCCGGGTACTGGTGGCCGACGACGAGCCGTTGATCCGGGCCGGGATCCGGATGATCCTCACCTCGGCGGAGGACATCGAGGTGGTCGGCGAGGCCCCCGACGGGGCGCAGGCGCTCCGGCTGGCCGCCGAACTCGCCGCCGACGTCGTGCTGCTGGACATCCGGATGCCGGTGATGGACGGGCTCAGCGCGCTGGCCGAACTGCCCCGGGCCGCGCCGGGCGCCCGCGCGATCGTGCTCACCACCTTCGGCGAGCGGGAGAACGTGCTGCGGGCGATCACCTCCGGCGGGGCGGGCTTCCTGCTCAAGGACACCGCGCCCGGCGAACTGATCCAGGCCGTCCGGGCCGCCGCCACCGGCCACGCCTTCCTCTCCCCGGCCGCCGCCCGGCACATCGTCGACAGCCTCGCCGACGGCCCGGCGGCCGCGCGCGGCGAACGGGCCAGGCGGCGGCTGGCCGTGCTCACCGCGCGCGAACGCGCCGTGGTCGATCTGCTGGGGGAGGGCCTGTCGAACGCCGACACCGGCGCCCGGCTGCACATGAGCGAGGCGACGGTGAAGACCTACGTCAGCCGGATCCTCGCCAAACTGGACTGCGAGAACCGGGTCCAGGCCGCCCTGCTGGCCCGCGACGCGGAACTCTGACGGTCCGTCAACTCCATTCGGGCGAAAGGGAGATGCCCAACTGGGCGGCCCGCTCCGTGTACGCCTTGCGGATCCGCCGCAACGCCTCGGGGCGGAACGGGTCCTGGGCCGGGATGGCCGCCGCGGCGGCCAGCGCCTCCTCCATCAGGACGAGTTGCAGGTCCGGCCGGAGCAACACCGGGTAGTGGTTGGTCAGTTCGATCGCCGCCAGCGCCAGCCGCGGCAGGTGCGCCGCCGGGTTCTCCCGGGCCAGCAGGCGGTGCGCCCGGTACGCCTGCCACGGGGTGGGCGGCTCGCTGCCGGCCAGCAACACCCGGGCCCGCAGTGCGAGTTCCTGATCCACGCGTGAGGACACATGACTCCCATCGATCTCGTCCAAGGGGGAATGCGGACGAGTCTGCGGCCCACCGGGCGTGCCGGACAAGGGCGGAGGGATGTGCGCTCGCTCCTACCGGAAGCGGCCGTGAACAGGCAGAATGGGGGTCGATACGCTGCCGGGAGGGTCTCAGACGACGGGCTCGGCGGGCTCGGCGGGCGCTGCGGCGGCAGCCGCGGCCAGTCGCTCGCCGATCGCGTCGACCTCCGCCGACAACTGGGCCCGCAGCGCGGGCAGCAGGGCGAGCGCCGCCCGGGCCGCGTCCGGGTCCGGCTCCGGGTCGCGGTGGGCGGCGGTGACGGCGGCGCGCAGCGGCAGCACGGCCAGCGCGGTCTCCCACGCGGTGCGGTGCACGCCGGTGGCGTAACGGGACGTCAGGTACTCCAGCGGGGCGAGCGCCAGCGCGTCCCGGTCAGCGGGCCCGGCCAGCCGGTGCTCGGGCAGCAGCCAGGCCACCCCGTCCCGCGCGACCAGGTCGAACGCCCGGGACAGGTCCGGGGCCGCCGGGCCGCGCGCCGACTCGGCGGTGGCCGCCGCCAGCAGCCGCTCCAGCATCGCCGCCTCGCGCGGGCCCTCCGGCCGGTCCGGGTGCTCCTGCCCGGCGAGCAGCTGCTCCAGGTGGTAGCGCTGGCCCCAACTGCCCACCGAGCGGTGCATCGCCCCGGCCCGGGTCTCCCGGATCGCGGCCAGCACCAGCGCCCGGGTGGTCAGGTCCCGGCGCACCGCGAACGCCCCGGCCGCCCCGTCCGGGAACAGCCGCCCCAGCGCGGAGCGCACCGCGTCCACCGTCGGCCCGTCGTACCACCGCAGCGTCCAGCGCGGCCCGGCCGACCCGGGCTGCGGCTCGTACTGCGGTTCGAACGGGACGCGGAACAGCACCGACAGCCGGTCGGCGATCCGGCGGGCCCGCGGGCCGCGGAGCGGCTGCGCCGGCGCGGGGGAGGACGGCGGAGCGGACACGGGCGCGGGCGAGGCGGCGCGCTCCGGGGTGCGTTCGGGGGTGCCCATGGCGGGAGACTAGCCAGGCCCGGCCCCGGCGCCGGGCGACGCGCGGGGCGGCTCAGCCGTTCGCCGCAACCCGCGGGCGGCGGCGGTCGGGGCCCGCGGGCCCGGGGCGGGGGCCGATCCTCCGGCGGGGGACGGGACTTGGGGAGCGCTCAGCCGGTGGTGGCCGCCTGGAGCGGCTCGCGGCGGACGGCGGGAGGGGCGGCGGGGGCGGGGTGCGGGGCACTCGACCGGTCGGCGGGAGCGGTGAACTCGATCGCCCGCAGCCGGGCGGCGGCCGCGCGCGGGAGCAGCACGGCGGAGGCCACGTCCGGCGGGAGCGGGCCCTCGGCGGTGGCCAGGGCGCGCAGGGCGGCCCAGGCGCGGCGGTGGCGGGCGAAGGCGTACCGGGAGACCCGGCGGCCGCGGCGGCGCTGCCCGTCGGCGGCCTGCGCGGGGCTGGCGTCCAGCAGCAGCAGGTGCAGCCGGCGGCCCTGCCGGGCGGCGGCCCGGGCCAGTGCCCGGCGCACCCACGGCAGGGTGCCGCAGTCGTGCACGACCAGCGGGCCGCCGGCCCGGACCGCCGCGCGCAGCCGCAGGTAGTGGGCGAGCCGGACCAGCGGCCGGTACAGCGCGTACGGGACGCCGGGCAGCGCGCGGGCGAAGGCGGCCCGGGTGTGCTGGGAGTCGATCACCGCGGCCCGGGCGCAGCGCCGCATCAGGGTGCTCTTCCCGCTGCCGGGCAGGCCGGAGACCACCAGCACGTCGTCCGCCGGGTAGGCCAGCCGGGCCGGGGCGGGGCGTCCGGTCAGGTCGTGCCGGTCGTGCGGGCGCAGCAGCGGGTGCACGCGGTCCTCCTCAAAGAGTGTGCCAAGGGGGCGTCATGTGAACGTCATGCCCGGGGGATCCGGTTCCAGGCGTGCGGCGACCCAGCTGTGACGCGGCTGTTTCCGTTCCCGGACACCCTGGGTGAAATCCGGCGGATGATCCGTGGCAGGGTGGGCGGATGCGATTCTCCCCGGGGCAACTCGCCCGGGGCGCAGGGGAACCGTGGGAAAGATGGGGTGGGGGCACGTGGGGCACATGAGGTTCTGCTTCCTGGTCGAGGAGCACTACCGCAACGACGGGATGCCGCTGGCCGTGGTCGAGCACCTGCGGGTCACCGGCCACCGGGTGGACGTGCTGCGGCCCGGTGCCGACCTGCTCGACCTCGCGAAGCTGGTGCGCAGCGGCAAGCACGACGCCTGGGTGCTGAAGACCGTCTCCGGCGGCCCGGGCCTGGGCCTGCTGGAGTCCGCCGCCGCGGCCGGGCTGACCACCGTCAACGACGCCCGGGCGATCCGGCCGGTCCGCGACAAGGCGCGGGCCGCCGTGGTCGCCGCGCTGCACGGCCTGCCGATGCCGCGGACCTGGGCCGCCGCCGACCCGGCCGCGTTCGCCGCGATCGGCGCCCGCCGCTACCCGCTGGTGGTCAAGCCCGCCGACGGCTCCTCGGGGCGCGCCGTCCACCTGGTCGAACGCCCGGAGCAGCTCGCCGGGTTGGCCGCCCCCGCGGACGGCGGGCTGCTGATCGCCCAGCCCTACGTGCCCAACGACGGCTGCGACCTGAAGGTGTACTGCGCGGGCGGCGAGTTCTTCGCCACCCGGCGCACCTCGCCGCTGCACCCGCACCACCCCGCCGTGGAGCGACCCGTCCCGCTGCCGCGCGAGGTCGCCGCGCTGGCCGCGCAGGTCGGCGAGGTGTTCGGCCTCGACCTGTACGGCCTGGACGTGCTGATCGGCCCGGACGGCCCGGTGGTCGTCGACGTCAACGACTTCCCGAGCTTCCGCCAGGTGCCGCGCGCCGTCGAGCGGGTGGCCGACGCGGTGGTCCGGCTCGCCCGCACCGGCTCCTCCTGGCCCACCCCCGGCGCGGGCCCGCTGCTCACCGACGCCGGAGTCGCCGGATGAGCCCGTCGGCACCGCTGCGGATCGCCCTGATCGCCCGCGAACCGGACCACCCGCTGCTCGCCGGGGCGCGCCGACTCCTGGAGTCCGAAGGGCACTTGACGGTCGGCCCGGACGAACCGGCGGACGTGGTGCTGCTCAAGGCCCGCGACGCGCGGTCGCTGCGCCGGGCCGAGCGGTACCAGGAGACCGGCACCCCCGTGCTCAACTCCGCCGCCGCCACCGCCGATTGCCAGGACCGGGCGCTGATGGAGCGCACCGCCCGGGCGGCCGGCCTGCCGTTCGCCCCCACCCTCGCCACCGGTGTCCTCGGCGAACTCCGCTGGGACGGACCGGTGGTGGTCAAGAGCCTGCGCAGCCGCAAGGAGGACCTGGTGGCCCGCGCCGACACCCCCGGCCGGTGGCGCGAACTCGTCGCGCTGTGGCCCGCCGAGCAGGTCCTGCTCCAGCGCCCGGTGGACGGCGACGGCTGGGACCGCAAGGTGTGGGTGGTCGGCGGCGAGGTCTTCGCCGAACAGCGCCGCTCCGAACTCGCCCCGGGCGACCCCGCCCGCCGCCCCTGGGCGCCCGACGAGCGGGAGCGCGCCCTCGCCCTCGCCGCCGGGCCCGCCTTCGGCCTCCAGGTGTACGGCGTCGACCTGCTGCCCGGCCCCGACGGCCCCGTCGCCGTCGACGTCAACGCCTTCCCGGGCGTCCGCCACCAGCCGGGCGCCCCGGCGGCGCTCGCCGCGCTCGTGCTGCGCACCGCCCGCCGCTGAGCGGGCCCCGGGCGCACCGGCTGCCGCCGAGCGGGTCCCGGGCGGGGCGCCCCCGGCGGGTCCGCGCGCCGTGACCTGCCGGTTCCGGACCTATCGCATTCGCACCCCGTGGGTCCACCCCGCCCCCGGCGTCTGCGAGAATCGGCGACGGAGATCCGGACGAGGAGGAGCGCGGTGCGCGAGGAGGAACCGCGGTCGCGGCTCCCGCAGCTGAGGCTGGACGAGCTGCTGGCCGAGCTGCAGGCCCGGATCGACGTGGCCCGGGGCACCCGGGACCGGGTGCACAGCCTGCTGGAGGCCGTCCTGTCGGTCGGCCGCGAGCTGGAGCTGACCCAGGTGCTGCGCCGGATCGTGGAGGCCGCGGCCGTCCTCGCCGACGCCAAGTACGCGGCGCTCGGCATCATCGGCCCCGACGGCGACACCCTCTCCCAGTTCATCACGGTCGGCCTGAACGAGGAGGAGATCGCCCGGATCGGCCCCTACCCCACCGGGAAGGGCCTGCTCGGCGAACTCATCCGGCACCCGCACCCGCTGCGGCTGGAGGACCTCAAGCAGCACCCGGCGTCCACCGGCTGCCCCGCCCACCACCCCGAGATGCGGACCTTCCTCGGCCTGCCGGTGCGGGTGCGCGACGAGGTGTTCGGCAACATCTACCTGACCGACAAGCGCGGCGCCGCCGGGTTCGACGACGACGACGAGTCGGTGATCGCCACCCTCGCGGTGGCCGCCGGGGTGGCCATCGACAACGCCCGGCTGTACGAGGAGGCGCAGCGCCGGCAGCGCTGGCTGACCGCCACCGCCGAGATCAACCGCAGCCTGCTGTCCGGTAGTTCGCGCACCCAGGTGGTGGAGCTGATCGCCCAGCGGGCCTGCGACATCTCCGGCGCGAAGCTGGCCGACGTGCTCACCGCGCTGCCCGACGGGGCCGGTCTGCGGGTCGAGCTGGCGTTCGGCGGGGACGTCAACGGGCGGGTCGGGGTGGAGGTGGCGCTGGAGGGCACCCTCTCCGGCGCGGCCTGCGCGGCGGGCTTCCCGGTGACCTCGCCCGACCTGGCGGACGACCCGCGCTTCCCCGTCCGGGTGTCGCGGTTCGAGGGGCTGGGCCCGGCCGTCGCGGTGCCGCTGGGCCGGGCCGAGGGCCACACCGAGGGCGTGCTGCTGCTGGTGCGAGGCAGCGGCGGGGCCGAGTTCACCGAGCGCGAGATCGACCCGCTGCTGGGCTTCGCCGACCAGGCCGCGCTCGCCCTGGAACTGGCCGAACGGCGGCGCGACGCCGAGCAGTTGGCCGTCCTGGAGGACCGCGACCGGATCGCCCGGGACCTGCACGACCTGGCCATCCAGCGGCTGTTCGCGACCGGCATGACGCTGCAGAGCGCCTCCCGGTTCATCGACCACCCCGGGGCCGCCGACCGGGTCCTGCGGGCCGTCGGCGACCTGGACGAGACCATCAAGATCATCCGCTCGACGATCTTCGGGCTGCGGGTCCGCGAGGCCGGCGCCGGGCAGGGCCTGCGGGCCCGCGCCGTGCACGTGGTCGAGGAGGCGCAGGCCACCCTCGGCTTCGCGCCCCGGCTCAGCATGGAGGGCCTGCTCGACACCGACGTGCCGCCCGCCGTCGCCGACCACCTGGTGGCCGTCCTCGGCGAGGCGCTCAGCAACGCCGCCCGGCACGCGAAGGCCGGCCGGGTCGAGGTCACCCTGCAGGCCACCGGCGGCCGGGTCGCCCTCACCGTCCAGGACGACGGCGTCGGCATCCCCGCCCAGGGCCGCCGCAGCGGCCTGCGCAACATCGAGGAGCGCGCCCACGCCCTCGGCGGCGCCCTCACCGTCACCGCCCCGCCGGCCGGCGGCACCGTCCTCAACTGGACGGCCCCGCTGGGGCACTGAGGCGGCGCCCGGCGGGGACCGCACCCGGTGCGGGGGCGGTGCGGGGGCGGGACGGGGCGGGCGCCGGGGGAAGCCCCGCCCCGGCCGGTCCGGCGATCCGGCAGTCCGGGGCGGGGCGGTTCGGGGTGGGCCAGCCCGGTGCGGGTCAGCCCGGTGCGGGTCAGCCCAGTGCGGCCGCCTTGCGGAGCAGGACGGCGCGTTCGCGGGCGTTGCGGCACAGCCGGGCGGCGAGTTCGAGCTCGGTGCGGGCCTCGGCGGTGCGGCCCAGGCGGGTCAGCAACTCGCCGCGGACGCCCGGCAGCAGGTGCGAGCCCGGCAGGCGGTCGGCGGCCAGCAGTTCGTCCACGAGGGCCAGCGCCTCGGCCGGGCCGCTCGCCATCGCGACCGCCACCGCCCGGTTCAGCTCGACCACCGGGGACGGCGCCACCCGCCCCAGCGCCTCGTACAGCAGCACGATCCGCTCCCAGTCGGTCTCCGCCACCGACGGCGCCACCGCGTGGCAGGCCGCGATCGCCGCCTGCAGCCCGTACGGGCCCAGGCCGCGCCCGGCGGTGGTGGCCCGGCCCAGGGCGGCCAGGCCGCGGCGGAGCGCCGAGCGGTCCCAGCGGGTGCGGTCCTGGTCCTCCAGCAGCACCGCCTCGCCGTCCGGGCCGGTGCGGGCCGGGAACCGGGCCGCGGTCAGCTCGAACAGGGCCAGCAGGCCGTGCGGTTCGGGTTCGCCGGGCAGCAGCGCGGTCAGCGTCCGGGCCAGCCGGAGCGCCTCGTGGGCCAGGTCCGGGCGCAGCAGGTCGTCCCCGCCGGTCGCCGTCGAGCCCTCGGTGAACACCACGTACAGCACGCTCAGCACCGCGCCCAGCCGGGCCCGGCGCTCCTCGGCGGGCGGCAGGGCGAAGGGGACGCGGGCCGCGGCGATGGTCTTCTTGGCCCGGGTGATCCGGGCCTGCACGGTCGGCACCGGCACCAGGAAGGCCCGGGCGATCTCCTCGCTGGACAGGCCGCTCACCACGCGCAGCGTCAGCGCCACCCGGGCCTCCGGGGAGAGCACCGGGTGGCAGGCGGTGAACACCAGCGCCAGCACGTCGTCGTCGATCCGGTCCGGGTCCCAGGGCGGTTCGTCCGGGGCGGCCTCGGTCACCTCCGCGGCGAGCAGGCCGTAGCGCTCGTCCAGCGCCGTGCGGCGGCGGAAGGCGTCGATCGCCCGCCGCCGCGCGGTGGTCAGCAGCCAGCCCAGCGGGTTCGCGGGCGCGCCGTCGCGGGACCAGGCCACCAGCGCCTCGGCCAGCGCCTCCTGGGCGACGTCCTCGGCCAGGGCGAAGTCGCCGGTCCAGCGGGCCAGCGCACCGACGATCCGGGCGGACTCGATCCGCCAGACCGCGGCGACGGCCCGCCGGGCCGGCTCGGTGACCGCCCCCGCGTCCGGCGGGCCGCCGTCGTCGGTCGCGGGCATCAGAGCTGACCGGTCCGCTCGCGCCACGCCCGCTCCAGCGCGATCCACTCGTTGTCCTGCGGGAACTCGTCGATCGACGGGACGCGGCGCACCTCGCACTTGGCGCCCGGCAGCGCCGGGAGCCGCTTCGCCCACTCGACGGCCTCCTCCTTCGAGGCCACGTCGATCAGGTAGAAGCCGCCGAACAGCTCCTTGGTCTCCCCGTACGGGCCGTCGGTGACCACCGGCGCCTCGCCGTCGTAGTCCACCACCACGCCCTGGGCGGGGTCGTCCAGGCCCTCGGCCGCGATCAGCACGCCCGCCCGGATCATCTCCTGGTTGACCCGCCCCGTCGTCTCCAGCATCTCCTCGAAGGGCGTCTCGAACATCTTCGCCAGCGTCTCGTCCGTCGCCCGCATGATCAGCATGTACTTCGCCATCGTCCTGCTCCTCGCTCCCGGGATCCGCTTCCGGACCCTCTTCTATCCCAAGGTCGAACGGCGCGGGGGCGGATCGACACCGGCGGCCGGGAATTTCCCGGATCCTTCCGGCGGGTGGACCGACCTGGGGGTGGAGGGCACCTGCGGGGGTGCGCGGAGCGGCCGGACGTCCTGCGGCCGGGGCGGGCCCGGGCCGAGGGTCAGCGCTTCGTGGTCTGCGGGGCGCCCGGGCGGCCGGTGGCCGGGTCGAGGACGAAGACGGTGCTCTCCTCGTCCGAGGTCACCGTGATCCGGTCCGGCCCGGACCACACCGCGTCCTGGTAGAAGCCGTGCCCGCTGCCCTCCCCCCAGATGCCCAGCTCCCAGTGGCGGGCGGACCAGCCGGTGCCGGTCACCACCTCCACCTGGTAGAGCGGGTCGATCGAGAGGGCGACGTCGGTCACGGTCAACGCCCGCTCCGGGCGGTCGGGGTGGGGCTTCCGGGCCACCGGCCGTCCGTCACCCTCGAACACCATGCCCAGGAGGACGTACGGCACCGAGACGGCGATCAGCCCCACCAGGCCGGCGGCGCAGCCGATCTGCGAGAACCTGGTGCGGAACTCCAGCTCGACCACCAGCGAGACCACGACCAGCACCACCGCGCCGCCGAGCAGTTGCACCGGGTGGTCGAACCTCCGCTCCAGCTCCACCAGCCCGCCCGAACGGGCGCCGGACCGGCCGAGCAGGAGGCCCAGGAGGGCGAGCAGCGCCAACCCCCGAAGCAACCAGGCGATTTGACGGCGGCGGCGCAGTGCCATCGGATTCCCTCCCATGATCGTTCCCGCGGACTGTACTACCCGCCGTGGTGGCGCGGGGCGCCGGGGTCAGGGGCCGGGCCGCTCCTCCTGGTGCAGGTCGAGGGCGGTCAGCAGGTGGATCGCGGCGTCCGCCCAGCGGGCGGGCAGCGGGTCGGCGGCCAGCGTGTCCAGCAGGGCCGCCCCGGTGCGCAGGCCGGTGCGGCGCAGGTGGGCGGAGGCCGGGGCGAGGTGGTGCGGCAGGGCGGTGTCCAGGCCGGTGCGGGCGAGTTCGGCCAGCGCGGTCCGGGCCGCGGTCAGCGCCTCGGTCAGCGGGTCGCCGCCGGTGGGCGGCAGGGCGGTGAACGGGTGCGGGTCGCCCTCGGCCGCCAGGTCCGGGTGGACCAGCCCGGCGGCGGTGCGCACTGCCAGCGGGTCGAGCACCGGACGGCCCGCCGCCTGCCGCAGCAGGCCGCTGACGTGCGTCACCGTGCCGGACTCCAGGGCGGCGGCCAGCGCGTCGATCCGGCCCGGGCAGAGCACGTCGTGCTCGGCGGCGACCAGCACCGCCGTCCCCGCACCGTCCCGCAGCACCGCCTCCAGGCGCTGCCGGGCCGGGTCGTAGCCCAGCGGGCCGACCTCCGCGACGGCCAGCACGTGCGCGTTCTCCGCCTCCACCCGGGGCCGCACCAGCCGGGGCGGGCGCCCGCCCAGTGCGCGCAGCCGGGCCGCCGCGTCGTGCAGCAGCACCGGTGCGGGCAGCGAGGCCCAGGCGTCGCCGAGCGGGGTGATGCTGGTGGAGGCGATCCGGCCGCGCTCCACCGTGACGGTCCGCCCGGCGCTGCGCGAGAGCGACTCGCTGACCAGGTTCGCCCCCGCCAGCGCCCGCACCGAGTGCCCCAGCAGCCGCCGGGCGGCCAGTTCGGCACCGGTCGCCCCCCGGCCCTCCGGCAGCGCCCACTGCTTGCGCAGCACCAGGACGATCCCGGCGTCCGGCTGGGCGAGGTAGACCTCCGTGCTCCGCTCCCGCTCGCCCCGGCCGGAGACCCGGCAGCCCAGCGCGACCAGCCGGGTGCGGCGCAGTTGCGTGACGGCGCTCTCGCCGGTGCCCAGCGCCAACGGCCGGTCCGCGGCCCGCGCCCGGGCCAGCAGCTCGGCCAGCAGCCCGGCGACCCGGTCCGGGTCGTAGCGGGTGTCCCGGTCCGCGTACGCCTGGGCCTGGTCCCGCAGCTCGGCCGCCGCGGCGGCCGGCCAGTGCGCCGAGGCGGACGTCAACCCGGCCTCGACGCGGGCCAGTTGCGCCAGCAGCACCGGGCCGCTGCGGGCGGTTCCGGTGCGCAGCAGCTCCTCGACGAGGGTGGTCACCGCTGCCATCGGGTCCGCTGCGGCGGCCCGTCCGGCGGTCGGTTCGGCGGTCGGTTCGGCGGTGCCCTTCGCGGCGCCGGTCCTCGTGGTGCCGGTCGGCTCGCCGCCCATGGTGCGGGTCGCCCCGGACGGGGTGCCGTCCTGTTCGGCCGCCCGGAAGGCCCAGGCCGCCAGGGTCACCATCTCGCCGTGCCGGGCCGAAGTCGCCCCGCTCAGCGCGAAGTTCAGGCTGTGCGGGACGGGGAAGCGGACGGTGCAGCTCGGCAGCTCCACCGAGGGGGCCGGATGCTCGGCGTCCATCCGCTGCACCGCCGCCCGCACCCCCCGCTGCCAGGCCCGGCGGGCTGCCGTCAGGGCCGGGCGGCCGAACGCGGCCAGCAGCGCCGCGTCGTCGAACTCGGCCGGGGACCACGGGAGTTGCTCCGCTCCGGGGATGCCCGCGGCCGTCCCGTCCAGGAGCGGCGGGGGCGGCGGGGGCGCGGACCCGGCCCGGTCCGCTGTCTGCGTCTGCGTCTGCGTTTGGGTCTGGGCCGAGGCCGAGGCCGGTGCCTGCGTCTGTGCCTGGGACCGGGCCGCGGCCTGGTAGGCGAGGACCAGCCCCACCAGGTGCCGGCACACCCCCGGCGCCGGGCAACTGCACGTCCCCGCCTCCAGCGGGACCCCGGCGGGCAGCGCCGACCGGCTGCCGTCCGGGAACGACGCCGACACCTCGCCGTCCGCGCCGAGCGCCACCGACGCCCCGGCACCCGACTCCAGTTCGCGGGTCGCCCGCTTCACCAGGCCGCGGTTGGCCAGCGCCGCCAGTGTGTCGGCGTCCAGCGCCAGCAGGTCGGACCGGGTCGCGCTCACCGGCCCACCTTCTCCGCCACGAAGGCCGCCAGCTCGCCCGGCGTCATCGCGCCCACGTGCGCGCCCAACCCGACCAGCCGGGACGCCAGTTCACGGTCGTACACCGGATTCGCCTCCTCGTCCAGCGCCGCCAGCCCGAGCACCGTGCTGCCCTGCTCGACCAGCTTGCGCACCCCGTGCAGCAGGCGGCCGGTGTCGCCGCCCTCGTAGAAGTCCGTCACCAGCACCACGATGCTGCGCCGCGGGTTGTCCAGCAGCCCGGCCCCGTAGTCCACCGCCCGGGCGATGTCGGTGCCGCCGCCGAGCTGCACCCGCATCAGCAGCTCCACCGGGTCCGCCACGTCCTCGGTCAGGTCCACCACCGAGGTGTCGAACGCCACCAGGTGGGTGCGCAGCCCCGGCAGGTTCCACAGGCAGGCCGCCGTCACCGCCGAGTGGATCACCGAACCGACCATCGAGCCCGACTGGTCGACCAGCAGCACCAGTTGCCAGCGCTCCAGGCTGCGCCGGGTCCGCGAGTGGAAGTACGGCCGCTCGATCAGCAGCCGCCGCCGCTCCGGCTGGTAGTGCGCCAGGTTCGCCCGCACGGTGGAACGGAAGTCGAAGTTCCGGGCCAGCGGGACCAGGCTGCGGCCCGGCGCCCGCGCGCCGGTGAACGCCCGGCGCACCTCGGGGCGCAGCCTGGCCAGCAGGTCGCGCACCACCGCCTCGACCAACTTGCGCGCCAGCGAGAGGAGTTCGGGGTTCATCAGGTGCTTGGTGCGCAGCACGGCGCGCAGCAGCGCCGGACTCGGCTCCACCCGGGACAGCACCTCCGGATCGGTGACGATCTCGTCGATCCCGTAGCGCTCCACCGCGTCCCGCTCCAGCCGCTCCACGGTCTCCTTCGGGAACAGCCGGTGCACGTCCTCCAGCCAGTCCACCGGCGTCACCCGGGACGCCTCGCTGCCGCCACCGCGCGCATTGCCGTGCGAGCCGCCACCGCCCGTCCGGCGCACCCCGCGCCGGTTCGCCTCCGGGTCGCGCCCGTACAGCCACTCCAGTGCGGCGTCCCGCTCGGCGGCGAGCTGCCCGAGGCCACCGGTGCAGCGCTCGGCGGCCGCGCCGAGGATCAGCCGCCAGCGCTCCAGACCCTCGTCGGGCAGGGCGGCGGTCGCGGGGGGCCGGGTGGCGGGTGCGGCCGCGGTCGGTTCCGGGGCGGGGGTCGCGGTGACCAGGGCGGGGGTCGCGGCGTCCGGGGCCCTGTCCGGGGCGGGGGCGGCCGGGGCCAGGCCGTAGGCGGACAGCAGGTCGGTGACGGCGAGTTCCAGACCGGCGGCGCGGGCCAACAGGGCCGGGTCTGCGCTGGTGCGCAGCAGGCCGCGGGCCGAACCGGTGCGGCCGCGGCGGGCCAGCAGGCGCTGGGCGATCCGCTCGCGCTCGCGCGGCGGGAAGTAGCCGAACGCCTGGCGCAGCGCGGGCAGGCCGTGCAGGAAGTCGGCGGCGGGCAGGCGAGTGACGATCCCGTCCAGCGCGTCGAACAGCGACGCGTCACCGGCCGGGTCCAGGGTCGGGCCGGTCAGCTGCTCGCGGGCCAGCACGAACAGCCCGGACAGCCAGTCGCCCAGCCGCTCCGGCTCACCGGCCAGCGCCCGCGCCTGCCGGGCCGCGCTCTCGGCGGCATCGGCGTTCTCGGCGCCGTCCTTCCGCCCGGTGCTCTCGGGCCGCCCGGTGTCCTTGGTGCCGCTGGTGTCCTCGCAGCCGCCGGTGTCCCCGGCCTGGCTGGTGCCTTTGGCGCCGCCAGTGTCCCTGGTGCCCTCGGTTTCCCCGGCCGGGCTGGTGTCCTCGCTGCCTTCGGCGTCCCCGGCCTGGCTGGTGCCTTTGGCGCCGCCAGTGTCCCTGGTGCCCTCGGTTTCCCCGGCCGGGCTGGTGTCCTCGCTGCCTTCGGCGTCCCCGGCC
>NZ_BAAANS010000051.1:38618-59330 GCF_039529925.1 Kitasatospora saccharophila
GGCCTCCCCGGTGCCCTTGGTACCGCCGGTGTCCTCGCTGCCTTCGGCGTCCCCGGCCGGGCTGGTGTCCTCGCTGCCTTCGGCGTCCCCAGTCTTTCCGATGTCCTCGGTGCCGCCGGTGTCCTCGCGGCCCTCGGCGTCTTCGGTACTCGCAGTCCTCCCGGCGCCGCCGGTCGTGGCCGAGGCCGTCCCGTCCGCCGATAGCGACCAGCCCAGGCCGAGGGCGGCGCCGCGCAGGTCCGGGGGTGCGGCCGGGTCGGCGGAGATCCGGGCCGCGGTGGCCAGGGCGGCGGGGCGCGGCAGGGTGAGGACGGGGGCGGCGTGGCGCAGGGCGTCGCGGGCGGCGGTCGCGGCGCGCAGCCGGGCGTGGTCGACGCCGCTCCCGCCGTGCAGGCCCTCGGCCAGCCACAGGACGCGCCGCAGGGCCGCGTCGACCAGGCGGGCCAGCCGGGGGTCGGCCGCGACGCCGTACACCCGGTCGTGTCGCCACAGGTCCAGGGTGGTGGCCAACACCTGTCCCACCGCGCCGAGTTCGGGGACCCGGCCGACCCGTTCGGTGAGCGTGTCGAGGAGTTCGCCGGTCAGCGCGCCGATTCCGCACAGCACGGCGTCGAACAGCAGCCCGGCCAGCGCGGCCGGGTCGGTGCCCGCGTCCCGGGCCCGCTCGGACAGCGCCACGGCCGCCGCGTCGGACAGCCGCGCCCCGTACGCGCCGGCCTCGATCAGTGCGGCGTCGCGCCGGTGCTGCCAGCCGTTCGGGGACGGCTCCCAGAGTTCGCCGAACACGGCGTCGCCGCCGTCGGTCGGCCCGCTCGCCCGGACGTGTCCGGGCACGTCCAGCACCCGCAGCCGGTGCAGGAAGCGGCTGCGCCGCAGCCCCTCCGGGGTGGTCAGGTCGGCCTTCGCCGGGGAGCCCGACTCGACGCCGCACAGCTCCTGTTCGGCCGCCACGTCGTGCACCAGCGGCGGCGCGGGGGTGTCCGGGTGCAGCCGGCCGAGCCGGTCGCCGGTGCCGGCCTCGACCAGCACCCGCACCAGCGGGTCGGTGTCCGCCGCCTGCCGCCCGCGCCGCTGCCAGGGCAGCGGCTGCTCCAGCGCCTCGCCGACCAGCCCCGAGACCAGGCCGTCCAGCACGTCGGCGCGCGAGCGCGTCCGGTGCCCGCGCATCGCCGCCAGGCCGTCGGCCAGGGTGCGGGCCGCGATCAGGTCGGCCGTCGACACCCGCACCTTCGCCGCCCGCAGCCGCCGCACCACCTCCTCGGTCAGGCCGTCCGCCGCGCCCTGCGGGCCGCGCTCCCACAGCAGTTGGTAGTAGCCGGGGGAGGGCATGCCGGACTGGTAGCCGCCGAACGCGTCCAACTGCCGGAAGGAGTAAGGCACCAGGTGGCTCCCGCCGACCGCGCCCGCCGGCGGACTCGGCACCTCGGGCCAGTCGGGCCCGGCCGCCCCGGACGCCGCCAACTCCCGCAGCGCGGGCGTGTGGAAACCGCCGGTGACCACCAGCACCGGCCCGTCGTCCCGCGCCAGCGCGGCCCGCACCCAGTGCGCCATGTACGCCTCGCGGGCCGCGTCGCCCTCGGCGGCGGCCGCGTCGCCACGCACCAACTCGAAATAGGCGTCCAGCCGTTCGGCCAGGCCCGCCGGGTCCGGGAGCTCGACCAGGCCGTCCCACAGGGTGTCCGGCGAGTCCGTCCCGAACGCCGCGCACAGCCGCTCGGTGGCCTGCGCGTACCGGGCCTCCGCGTCCGCGAACCGGTTGGCCAGCGGGCGCGCCCGGTCGGTGAACGCCGGGTGCCAGGCCGGGAGGTCGACGAAACGCACCTGCGCGCCCGCCGCCCGCCCCTCGGTCAGCGCCACCCACTCCGGGGAGTACGCGCACAGCGGCGCCCAGGAGGTCGCCGTCCGCTCCTCGTCCCGGTAGTGGCTGAACACCGCGACCGGCAGCTCGTGGCCCAGCAGCAGCTCGTCCAGCCGCGGGTTCAGGTCCGCCGGGCCCTCGATCAGCACGTGCGCGGGCCGCAACTCCCCGACGGTGCGGGCCACCAGGGCCGCGCAGGCCGGCGAGTGGTGCCGCACGCCCAGGAACACCGCCTCCGGGCGCGCCGTGATCCGGGTCATCAGTCGGCCAACAGGTGCCGGGCGTCGTACAGTTCGCGCCAGCGGCCGCCCTTGCGGCGGTCCACCTGCTGCTCCAGGAAACGGCGCAGCCGGGCCAGGTCGTCCGGGTTGTCCTTGGCCGCCGTACCGGCCAGGCAGGTCACCAAGTCCGCGGCGCTGCCCGGCTCCTGGCGCAGGAACCAGCCGCGCACCCCCACCGCGTGCGCCACCGACACCGCCTCGGCGGTGCTCAGCACCGCCGAGGACGCGCCCTTGCCGCCGTCCGGCGCGCGCAGCTCGCGGAAGGTCGCCACCAGCACCTCCAACAGGTCCCGGTCCGGGGTCGTCCCGACACCCGAACGGCGCAGCAGCGCCGCCGACTCGGCCTCCACCAGGGCGACTTCGGTGTCGAAGTCGGCGATCGGGAACACCGTCTCGAAGTTGAACCGGCGCTTGAGCGCGGCGCTCATCTCGTTGACGCCCCGGTCCCGGGTGTTCGCGGTGGCGATCACGTTGAACCCCGGGGCGGCGAACACCATGCCGTCCGGGCCGTCCAACTCCGGTACTGCCAGCACCCGTTCGGAGAGCAGCGAGAGCAGGCAGTCCTGCACCTCCAGCGGGCAGCGGGTGATCTCCTCGAACCGGACCACCCGGCCCCGCGCCATGCCCTTCAGCATCGGCGCGGGCACCAGCGAACGCGTCGACGGGCCCTCCGAGACCAGCAGCGCGTAGTTCCAGCCGTACTTGATCTGGTCCTCAGTGGTCGCCGCCCCGCCCTGCACCGTCAGCGTGGACGTGCCGCTCACCGCCGCCGCGATCAGCTCCGACAGCAGCGACTTCGCCGTCCCCGGCTCACCCACCAGCATCAGCCCGCGGTCGGTCGCCAGCGTCACCAGCGCCCGCTCCACCAGCGCCGCGTTCCCCACGAACTTCCGGCTGATCCCGGCCCGTTCGTCCCCCACCACGAAACTCCGCGCCGCCCGCAGGCTCAACTCCCACCCGGGCGGCCGCGGGTCCCCGTCCCGCTCGCGCAGCACCGCCAACTCCTCCGCGAAGCGCACCTCCGCGGGCGGACGCTGCATGTCGGGACGGTCGGCGGTCGAAACGGGCATCGTACGGATCCTCGGGGCAGACGGGCAGACGGGTAAGCGGGCAGGCGGGTAGGCGGACGAGCGGACGGCCGGGCGAGCAGGTGACGGCTGCGGGGGTGATCCTCTCAAGCCCCCGCGCCCCACCCGCGCCCGGGCACCCGCCCGCGGACGGGCCGTCCACCGCACAACCGACCGTAGCCGCCGGCACCGACAGCGCCGCCGGCGGGCGGGACGGGCACCACGACCGGGCGCCCCGCGACGGCCGGTGGCATGTCATGGTTGGGCAACAGTGTGCGAACCGTGCCGTCCGGGGCGGCTAGTTTGGGCGGATGAGCCTATCGATCGACGAGGTGGCCGCCGCCGGTGCGGCCTGGGTGTGGAGGCCGGAGGACGCCGAGGCCGTCACGGACCCGCAGTACACGATCCTGCGACTGCCCGCGTACTACCCCTTCCGCCTCTCGGTGGTCTCCTTCGCCCCGGCCGGCCCGCTGGCCGGGGCGGTGGACGCCGTGCTGGCCCGGGCCCGGACGCTCGGGCCGCCGGTGCTGGACTGGCAGGTGCTGCTCGGCGACCCGGCCGGGCTGGAGGCCGAACTGGTGGCCCGCGGCGGGCGGCTCAAGATCGGTCTGGAGATCCTGGCCGCCGACCTGTCCGGGGGCGCGCCCGAACTGCGGCCGCCGGAGGCGGACGTGCGGCTGAGCTGGGCCACCGACCCCGCGACGGCGCGCGACGCGGCGGTCGTCGAGGTCACCGGCTTCGGCGGCGAACTCCCGCCCGCCGCACGGATCGAGAGGGCGGCGGCCCGGGGCGCGGCGGACGTCCCGGCGGGCCGCGGCGGCAGGCTCGTCGCCCACCTGGACGGCGAACCCGTCGGGACGGGCGGCGTGCAACTGGTCGACGGCGTAGCCCGGTTCACCGGCGGCGTGGTCGTCCCGGCCCACCGGGGCCGCGGCGTGTACCGGGCGCTGCTGGCGGCCCGGCTCTCCTACGCGGTGGCCCACGGCGCGCGGATGGCCCTGGTCAAGGGCAACCCGACGACGTCCGGGCCGATCCTGCAACAGGCCGGGTTCACCGTCCACGGCCAGGAGCCGGTCTACGCGGTGACGTTGTCCTGAGGGGGATCGACCCAGCCTCGCCCCACAGTCCGTCACCGGATCCACCCGTTTTCACAGGACCCGAACAGGAGTGATCTCCGGCGCGCCCGGGAAGCGCCGTGTACGTTCCTGCTGTCGAGGGTGCGGACGAGCGGAACGGGGAACGCGTGCTGATCGCGATGGCGGGCCTGCCCGGGGCGGGGAAGAGCACGGTCGCCGAGGCGCTGGGGCGGCGGCTGGCCGCGCCGGTGGTGTCGGTGGACCCGATCGAGGCGGCGATGCGCCGGGCGGGCGTGGCGCCCGGACAGCCCACCGGGCTGGCCGCGTACGTGGTCGCCGAGGCGGTGGCGGACGGGGTGCTGGCGCTCGGGCAGAACGTGATCGTGGACGCCGTCAACGCGGTGGAGGCGGCCCGCGGGCAGTGGCGGGCGCTGGCGGCCCGGCGCCGGGTGCCGGTGGTGTTCCTGGAGGTGGTGTGCGCGGACCGCGCGGTGCACCGCGGACGGCTGGCCGCCCGCCGGCGGGGCATCGCGGGCTTCCCCGAGCCGGAGTGGGCGGCCGTGGAGCGGCTCCGGGCGGAGTTCGAGCCCTGGCCCGGGGAAGGGGCGGAGGGCTCCCGCCGCCCGGAGCGGCTGGTGCTGGACAGCCTGGACGAGGTGGAGCTGAACGTGTCGACGGCGCTCGGCTTCCTGGGCGCCGTCTCCTGACCGGCGGACTCAGCCGGAGACGGTCAACTCCTCCAGTTCGGCCAGGAGTTCGGAGACGGCGACGGCGGGTAGATCGCCCAGGCGCTGGGGCCGGGCGGCGGGGGAGGACGGGCGCGCGCCCGCGCTGAGGCCCAACCACGCCTCGCGCAGGTGCTGTTCGGGCTGGGCGGTGCGGTTGCGGAGGTCGAGGCCCGGGGAGAGGACCAGGTTCAGGTAGCGGCCGCCGGGCAGCGGTCCGGCCAGCGCGCTGCCGCTGCTCCGCCAGCCCCGGCGGAGCAGGGCGAGCAGGGCCTCGGCGGGCACGTCGCGTCCCTCGAACCGGTGCAGGCGGTCCCCGGCGGCCTCCTGCGGGGTCAACACCAGGACGGGACGGCCGAGTTTCGGGAACGGCTGGAGGATCTCGTAGTCGGCGAACAGCTCGGACCAGGCGCCCAGGGCGTCCCCGAGGTGCAGCGGGTGGGCGAGCCGGACCACCGCGTCCGGGGCGAGCGGGAACGGCCGGTCGTCGAGGTCGGCGAAGGTGCGGTCCTCGGCGATCCGGAAGGGGACGCCGTCGGCGGTCCACAGCAGGCGGCGCACCGGGTGCCACAGCAAGGGGTGCGTCACGAACAGCGTCCGGAACTCCTCGGCGCCCCACGTCCGTTCGGTGACCATCGCGCGCTCCAGATGGGCGAGCAGACCGGCCGCCAGGGCCCGGACGTCCTTCTTCAGCGCGGCGTACCGCCGACGGGCCGCCGCTGCCAGCGCCGGGTCGTCCCCCGCACCCGGGGCGGGCAGCGCGCCCCGGCGCCGGCCCGCGCCGTCCAGCAGGTACGGCTGCAGCTGCTCGTCGAAGTGGACGGTGAACTCCCGTGCGCCGTAGTCGAGTCGGGCCGTCCCGTCGGCGTCCAGGCCCAGACCGGGGACCCGGCGGTCGGCCAGCTGGTCGGGGGTGAGGCCCAGCGCGTCGGCGAGTTCGGCGGCCTGCTCCCCGGCGCGCTCCCGCACCGTCTTGGAGGCGGCCGTCCGGACGAGCCCGTTCAACTGCCGCAGCGCCGCGTCGGTGCCGATCGCGGCCAGCGCGTCCACGGCCTGGGCCGCGCCCCGGCCCGACCAGTCGGCCAGCGCCCGTGCCAGCCGGGCGGCGGTGCCGTCGTCGCCGAACCAGCCCAGCGCGGTGAGCGCCCACCGGGTGTCGGAGGGCGCGCCCTGCCGCCGCCACTCCTCGAACACCCCCTCGCAGAACTCCGCCAGCGACTCGGGCGTGCACACCGCGGCGACCTGCGCCAGCCCCGGGTACGCCCCGTCCGACCCGTCCGGCCCGCCCAGCGACAGCATGGTCAGCACGTGCTCCGCGGCCTGCTCCGGCAGCGCCGGACCGGAGGCCAGCAGCAGCTGCGGCAGCGTGCCGGCCTCCCCCGACAGCCGGTTGTACGGGATCCGGGCGGGCAGCGCGGCCACCAGCGGATCGGTGTCCAGCAGGGCCGCGACGGCCCCCGCCGCCCCCGGCCCGTACCGCCCGTCCGCGGCCGCCGTCAGCGCCCCGGCCCCGGCCCCGGCCGCGACCAGCCGCAGCGCCGTGACGGCCGCCGTCCGCTCCGGGCCCGGCGGCCCGAACGCGTCCGGGACGAGCAGCAGCGCGCCCGCCACCCCGTGCCGGTCGAACCAGGCCCGGCCCTCCGCCCGGGCCAGCGCGCGCGACAGGGCGCGCGCCATCGTCCGGGCCGCCCCCACGCTCAGCACCGGGCGCAGCAGCGAGGCCCCGGTGGCCGGCCACCAGCGGGCCACGTGCTCCACCAGCGGCACCGCCGCCAGGCCGTACTTCGCGAGCACCGGACGCAGCAGGGCCCGCCCGTCGCGGACCTGCCGCGGCCGCCAGGACCGCACGACCGGGGCGAGCTGCTCCCGCGGGCCCTGGAGCAGCACCCGGCACAGGTACCAGAGGTCCTCCTCCTCGCGCACCGCCAGCGCCGCCGCCGCCCAGTCGGTCGGCGCGCCGTCGTCGCCGTCCCCGGCGTCGGCCGCCCGGGCGTCGAACCGGTCGGTGCGCGCCCACTCCTCCCGCTCGCCGTCCCGCCAGCACAGCTCGGGACGGGTGTCGGCGGCCAGGCCGGTGAGCACCTGCGGCTCCGGGCGCCGCCCGCGTCGCCCGCGCCCCCACGGCGGCGCGGTCAGCAGCGCGGGCAGCTCCCCGACCGGCGCGTCCGGGACGGGCGGCCGGGCGGTGGGCCGGGAGCGGACGTACGCGGCCGTCCCGTCGGTGGCGGCCACGGCGTCCAACCGCTCCAGCAGCGCGGGCAGCAGGGCGCCCGCGCCGCGCAACTGCCGGTCGAGCAGCCGCCCGGCGAGCGAGGAGCCGCCGCGCGCCTCGGCCGCCAACAGCCGCGCCGCGCGCACCGGGTAGCGGGCGACGGCGTCGAGCAGCGCCGCTTCGGCCCGCCGGTCCCCGGCGAGCTCCAGCAGGACGCGGAACGCCTCGTCGGTGGGGAAGTGCGCCAGCCGGCCGGACAGCACCAAGACGCTGTGGAAGCTGGTGCGCTCGCGCACCGCGGCGGCCAGCAGCGGCACGCAGCCGGTGCCCAGGCCGTCGGCCAGGGCGGCGATCAGCGCGGGGTCCCACTCGTTCGGAGCGACCCGGGCGTCCAGCCGCCGCACCTGCTCGGGGCGGTCGAGCGAGAGCAGCAGCAGCGAGCGCCGCAGTTCCGCCTCCGGGGCGCCGTGCGGCGGGAGTTCGTCCAGGCAGGCGTCCACCCAGCCCTCGGCCTCCGGGAACAGGAACGCCGTCAGCACCCGCCCCAGCTCGGTGCCCCGCTCCGCCTCCGCCGCCGCCCGGGCCTCCCGGTAGGTCCACCCGTCGGCCAGCGCCACCAACTGGCGGACCCGGTACAGCGCCCGGCACTGCCCCGGCCGGTTCGGATACGGGGCGAACTCCCGCCACCGGGGCCGGAGTTCGCCCGGCATGTGGGTGCCGTCGCCGTAGTCCACGCCGAAGGCCGCGACGGCGGCCCGGACGGCGAACGCCAGCCCGTGCCGGGCCGTCCACGCGCCGACCGGCTCGGT
Organism: Kitasatospora saccharophila; assembly: GCF_039529925.1. Lineage (NCBI taxonomy): Bacteria > Bacillati > Actinomycetota > Actinomycetes > Kitasatosporales > Streptomycetaceae > Kitasatospora > Kitasatospora saccharophila. Next base: position 46,647 of record NZ_BAAANS010000051.1, read on the forward strand.
GTCCACCGGGTGCGGGACCCTGGCCCGGATTCCGGGCGGCTGGATCAGCGCGGCCAGGGCGCCCGCGCCGAGCGGGTCGGCCGCACCGTCCAGGTACGCCCGGACGGCCCGGCACAGCCCCGGGTCGCTGCCGGGCGCGGCCAGCACCGCCGCGATCCGGTCCCGCACCAGTTGGATCCACTGCTCCTCGGAGTCGACCGCCCCCGCCCCCGGCCAGTCCACCTCCGGCACCAGGGTGCCGTTCCGGCGCGGCAGCACCTCCCAGCCGTTCCACGCATCCGGCAGGACGAAGAGGTCCTCGTCCGGCAGCACGCCCTCCCCGACCCGCGTCCCCTGCTGCACGACCCGCCCCTTCCGCCCCGCCGCACCGGTGGGCACCACCGCGGTGGCCACCGGCGCACCGTAGCGGGGCCCGCCGACAGTGCGGTGCGGGGCCCGCCGGCAGGGCGGTACGGGGTCGGGCGCGGGGCGGGGCCGGGCGCGGCTCGCCCGGGGTGGCTCGCCCGGGGCGGTTCGGCCGGTACGGCTCACGCGGTGCCGGTCAACTCCGCTAGTTCGGCGAGGAGTTCGCTCGCGGTGGCGGCGTCCAGCTCGGCGAAGGGGCGGGAGTAGGCCGCCCACAGCCGGTACCGGCCAGGGTGGGTGCCCAGCCAGACCTCCCGCAGGGCCTGGTCGGGACCGGAGCTGTCCGGGTCGTTGTGCAGGCCCGGGGCGAGCGCGACGCTCAGCCGCAGGCCGCCCGGGAGGCGCCGGTAGGCGACCCGCCGGAACCCGTTCTGGCCCGGGTCGCTGACCGCCCAGCCGTTCCCGCGCCGGAGCAGGGCCCGCAGCGCCTCGGTCGGGGCGGTGCGCCCCTCGAACCGCTCCAGGCGGTCCGCGGTCAGCTCGTCGGGCGTCAACGCGCCGATCGGGCGGCCGAGTTGCGGGAACGGCTGGATGATCAGGTAGTCGGTGAACAGCTCCGCCCAGGCCGCCAGGTCCGCGCCCAGCAGCGCCGGGTGGGCGAGCCGGACGACCGCGTCCGCGGGCAGTGCGAACGGCTCGTCGCGGACGTCGGCGAAGGTCCCGTCCTCGGCGATCCGGAAGGCGGTCCACCCGCCGCTCCGGCCATCGGTCCGGCCGTCGGTCCGGCTGCTGGACCGACTGTCGGCGTCCGCTCCGCCCGCGTCCGGACCGCCGTTCTCCCCGGCCGTCCACAGCAGCCGGTGGGCGAGCTGCCGGAGCAGCGGGTGCACCAGGAACAGCGACTCGAACTCGGCCGCGCTCCAGGCGCGTTGGCCGGTCATCGCGTTCTCCAGCCGGGAGATCTGCTCGTCCCCGACGGCCCGCAGCTCCTTCTTCAGCACGGCGTAGCGCTTGCGGGCGGCGGGCGCCAGCTCCGGGTCGTCCTTGGCGGTGGGCGCGGGAACGGCCGCCCGGCGCTTGCCCGCCCCGTCCAGCAGGTACGGCCGCAGCTGCGGATCCAGGGCGACGGTGAACGCGCGCGGGCCGTAGTCGAGCCGGGTCGTCCCGTCCGGGTCCAGGCCGAGGTCGGGCACCAGGCGGTCGGCCAACTGGTCCGGCGTCAGGCCCAGTTCGAGGGCGACCTCGGCGATCTTCTCCCGGGCGCGGGCCCGGATCGCGTACTGGCGCACCCGCTGCGCGACGCCGTGCAGCTGCCCCAGCGCGGCGTCCGTGCCGATCGCCGCCAGCACGTCCAGGCCCTCGTTCGCCCACCGGGCGGCCTTCTGGTGCGGCCACCGGCACAGCACCGGGGCCAGCAGGCGCGCGGTGTCGTCGTCGCCGAAGTCGCCGAGCTGGGTCAGCGCCCAGCTCTCCTTGGCGGGCATCCCGGCCAGCCGCCACTCCTGGAACACCGCTCGGCAGAACGCCGCCCACCCGCCGGGCGCGCACTCCCCGGCGACCTGCGCCAGCCCCGGGTACGGGGTGCCGGCCTTCGCCAGCGCCATCATGGCCAGCACCCGCCGCACCGCCACCGGGGGCAGCACCGCCCCCGAACGCAGCACGAGCGGCGGCAGCAGCTCCGCCACCAGCCAGGACGGCGGCCGCGGCAGTCGGGCGGGCAGCGACTCCACCAGCGGATCGGCGGCCAGCACCGCCGCGACGGCCGCCGCCGCCCGCTCCCCGTACCGCTCGGCGGCGGCCGCCGTCACGGCCCCGGCCCCGTGCCGCTCGGCGACCAGCCGGAGCGCCTGCCCGGCGGCGGTGCGGGCCGGGCCCACCGGGCCGACCGCGTCCGGGACGAGCAGCAGCGCGCCCGCCACCCCGTGCCGGGCGAACCACGAACGGGCCGCGCTGCGCACCGACTTGCGGGTGGACAGGCCCTGCGCCATCAGCCGGGCCGCCGCCACGTCCAGCACCGGCAGCAGCAGCGGCGCCAGCTGCGCGGGCCGCAGCCCGACGGCGTGCAGCGCCACGGGCACGGCCGCCGCGCCGTACTTGGCGACCACCGGGCGCAGCACGTCCGCCCCGGGGTTCAGCTCGGGCCGCCACTCCGGCAACAGCGGGGACATCACCTCCACCGGGGCCTGCCAGAGCAGCCGGCAGACGGTCAGCGAGTTCGTGGCCGTGCGGAACGCCTCCGGCCCGACCACGGCCCAGTCGGTGTCGTCAGGGTGGGTGCGCCACTCGTGGGAGTCGAGCGCCTCCGCCATCCACGACTCCCGCTCGCCGTCCTGCCAGTGCAGCGCGGACGACCCGTCGACGGCCACCGCCACCACCTTCGGCCGCCCGGCCGGACGGGGCCGCTCCCACGGCGGGGACGCCAGCACGGCGGGCCACTCCCGCTCCCCGGCCACCGCACCGGCCGGGCCCGCACCGGCCGGGCCCGCGGCGGGCAGCGTGCGCACGAACCCGGCCGCGGCCGGGTCGAGCCGGCCGATCAGCTCCGCCGCGTCCCCGGTGCGGGAGCGCAGCTGCCGCTCCAGCAGGTGGCGCGCGGTCGCCCCGCCGTCCCGGGCGGCCGCCGCCAGCAGGCGCAGCGCGCGCACCGGGTAGCGCTCCACCGCCTGCCACAGCACCGGCGCCACCGACTTGTCGTCCACCCGTCCCAGCAGCGCCTCGAACGCCTCGTCGGAGGGGAACTCCAGGAGCAGCCCGGCCAGTCGGCGCGCCTCGTCACCGCTGTCGAGCCGGCGCAGCGCCCCGGCGAGCAGCGGCACCGCGTCCGTCCCGAGGCCGTCCGCGACGGTCGCCGCCGACTCCGCCGACCAGCTGAACCGGTCCAGCAGCGGCGCCAGCCGGACGGCCTGCGCCCGGCTGCCGAGCGAGGCCGGCAGCAGCGCCCACAGCGGCTCGCGCTGGTGGTGCGGCAGCTCGTCGATCCAGGCGTCCACCCAGCCCTCGGCCTCCGGGAACAGGTACGCGGTGCCCAGCCGCCGCAGGTACCCGCCCGACCGCTCCGCCCCGGCGGCCGCCAGGGCCTCCCGGTGGGCGGGGGCGTCGGCGACCGACAGCAGGTGGCGGGCCCAGCGCAGCACCTTGGTCTGCTCGGCGCCGTAGCCGTACGCGTCGGGGGCCGCCGCCGTCAGGGCCGGCGCCGGGTGGCCGGGCCCGGCCCGCCGGAAGCCGACGTCCAGCGTCGCCAGGGCGGCCCGGACGGCGAACGCCAGCCCGTGCCGCGCCGTCCAGGCGTCCACCAGCAGCGCCCCGCCCGCGTGGTCCGCCGCGTGCAGCGGGGGCAGCACCGCGGCGACGCAGGCCGCGCCCAGTGCGTCCGGGGCGCCGCCCAGGTAGGCCCGGGCCGCCCGGACCAGCTCCCCGTCGGAGTCCGTGGCCGCGCCCACCCGCTCGAACCGCTCCCGGTGCCCGTCGATCAGCGCGTCCTCGGCGGCCACCGCCGCCGGGCCCGGCCACACCGCGGGCGAGGACGCGCCGCCACCGCGCCGCGGCACCACCAGCGCGTGCCAGGCCGCCGGCCACCCGAACGCGTCCTCCCGCTCCGCTCCGCCGACCGGCTCCCCCCGCCGCACCGCGCCTCCCGCACCCGTACCCGTACCCGCGCCCGCACCTGTACCCGCGCCCGCACCTGTACCCGCGCCCGCACCCCGGTGATCGATCACCGCCCCACCCTAGCCAGCCGCCCCGACACCACCGGAACCGGCGGCATCGGGGCGGCAGCTGACGGAGCGTCAGGAAGTGGCTCAGAACGCGGAGGTGTAGGCCAGCAGGAACGGCGCCACCACCGGCGAGCCGCCCGGGTTGAAGCACAGCGGGGCGAGTTTCACCGTGCCCGAGCTGCGCGTCCAGGGCAGGGCGAGCTGGCACCAGCCGGGGCCGCTGCCGTACGCGGTGACCTGCGCGTGGTCGGACGGGACGGCCACACCGGGCATCAGCACCGCGGACGGGACGCCGGTGCTCAGCGTGTTGGTGCCGCCCACCGAGTTGAAGTTCGTCCCGGCCGGCACCGTGCCGTTGTACCAGAGGTACCCGAAGGACTTCGGCGGGAACGCCGGGCCGTGCACCGCCCGCTTGACCGAGTAGCTGAGCGTCCAGGCGGTGTCGTACGGCGTGTTGGTGGAGTCGAAGCAGGCCACCAGGAAGGTCTGCCCGGTGCTCCCCGGGTACCAGGTCGCGACCTTGCAGCGCGCGCCCTGCGCGGCGTCGACCGCGGTGACCTGCACGTCGCCGACCTCGACCGAGGAGCCCAGGCCGGGCAGCCACGCCTTCCACAGGCCGGTCGAGCCGTGGCCGGAGGTGTTCGCCCCGCCCGCGGAGTTGTACTGCGAGAGCAGCGTGCCGGAGGGCAGCGAGTACAGGTAGCCGTAGTCGCCGCCGGGCGGCGGGGGCGTGCCGGTGCTGCTGCTGAACAGCACCGTGAACGGCGAGTTGTCCGGCGCGCCGCCCGGGTTGTAGCAGGCCACCTTGACGTCCAGCCCGGTGCCGGCGGTGCCCCAGCCCTGGATCTGGCACCAGGTGCCGGTGCGGTTGACGGCGGTGGCGTGCGCGACCCCGCCCGGGCCGGCGATCAGCGGGAAGTGCACCGTGTACGTGCCGGTGCCGGTCTGGTCGACCTTGACCGGGTTGGTCGCCGGAGTGGGCCAACTGCCCCACTGGCGCGAGGGGTCGGGGACGTAGCCGGGCGGCGGCGTCGGGTTGTCCAGGTAGGCGAAGCCCCACCGGTCGGGCACCGCGGCGTGCGCCGGGGCGGCCGCCGGAACGGCCACCGCCAGCAGGGCGGCCAGCAGGGCCAGGACGAGCGGGACGAGGCGGAGGGAGCCGCGCACGGGCGCGGCGGGACGGACGGGCATGGGCGTTGACCCCCAGGGTGGTGAGGACGGGTGCCGACTGCGTGCGGGACGTGCGCTGGTGACTCCCGTCCGGTGCGCACCGGTCGGCCGGACGCGGACCGGTCGGCGGTGTGCCGGGGCCGGGCCCGTGGTGGGCCGGGTCTGCGAGGTGCCGGGGTCTGCGAGGTGCCGGGGCTTGCGAGGTGCCGGAGCCGGACGGGTCGAACGGTTCGGAACGGGTCGAACGGTTCGGAGCGGGGAGCCCGACGTCACCGCGGGAGCGCCGCGGTGCGCGGTGGAACCCGGGCGCGGTCACGGAACCCGGGCGCCCGGTGCTGTCCTCGACGCCGGCTGCCACGGCGTCCGGCCGCGGGGCGGCCACCGCCGCCGCGCCCGGCCCGGCGGCGACTACATGCTAGGAGCGGCGGACCCCGGCCGCCCAGCCCCCCGGCGCGCCCGGTCCCGGCCGATCCCGGGCCCGCCCCACGGGGCCCGCCACCCCGTCCCGCCCCAGCACCCACCCGCCCTCACCACCGGCCGCCCCACCCGTCGCGTTCCGCCCCGGCAGACCGCCGGGGCCGCGCGGGCGAGGTGGCCGGAACCGTGCGCCCGGCCCGCCCGCAGCCGGGCTCAGGGGGAGGTCAACTCCTCCAGTTCGGACAGCAGTTCGGACGCGGTCAGGGCGTCCAGTTCGCCGAGCCGGACGAGGGTGCGGCCGGTGCGCCAGTGGTCGTCCGGATCAGTGTCGAGCCGCACGGCCGTGAAGGTCTGGTCGCCGAGGTGGGCGACGGCGCCGACCATGATGCCCGGGTCGAGTTCGAGCACCAGGTGGCGGCCGTCCGGCAGCGGCTTGTGGAACCAGAACTCCAGGCCCGCGTCCTGCGGTTCGCCGCGCCGCCAGCCGCGCTTGGTCATCCCGAGCAGCCGCCCGACCGGGACGGTGTGCCCCTCGAACCGGTGCAGCCGGCTCCCGGCCGCCTCCTGCTCGGTGAACCTCCTCACCGTGCGCCCGAGTTGCGGGAAGGGTTGGATGATCTCGTAGTCCGCGAACAGCTCGGCCCAGGCGGCGAGGTCCGCGGCCGTGAGGTGCAGCGGGTGGGCGAGTCGGACGACCGCGCCCGGGGGCAGCGCGAACGGCCCGTCGTGGACGTCGGCGTAGCTGCGGTCCTCGGCGACCCGGAACGCAGTGCCGTCGGCCGTCCAGACCAGTCGGCGCACCAGGTGTCCGAGCAGCGGGTGCTCGACGAACAGCGTGGTGAACTCCTCGGCGCTCCAGGTGCGCTCGGCGACCATCGCGGCCTCCAGCCGGGCGCTCTGGTCGGCGGCCAGGGCGCGGACGTCCTTCTTCAGCGCGGCGAACCGCTCGCGTTCGGCGGGGGCGAGTTCCGGATCGTCCTTGACACCGGGCGCGGGCAGGTCCTTGCGGCGCTTGCCGTCGGCGTCCTTCACGTACGGGCGCAGCTGCTCGTCGAAGCCGACGGTGAACGTCCGGCTACCGTAGTCGATCACCGTGCTGCCGTCCGGCTCCAGGCCGAGGTCGGGCACCAGCCGGTCGCCGAGCTGCTCGGCGGTCAGGCCCAGGCCCTCCGCCACCTCGGCGATCTTCTCCTGCGCCCGGGCCTTCAATGCCTTGAACCTCACCCGCTGCGCGATCCCGTGCAGGTGCAGCAGTGCGGCGTCGGTGCCGATCGCGGCCAGCACGTCCAGCCCCTCCACCGCCCGCTGGTGCGTGCCCTGCCCCGGCCACTCGCGCACCACCGGCGTCAGCAGGCGCACCGTCGCGTCATCACCCAGCACCCCCAGCGCGTGCAGCGCCCAACTGCCCGAGGCCGGCAGCCCGCTCTGCTGCCACTCCTCGAACAGCGCCCAGCCGAACGCCGCCAGGGTGTCGGCCCGCAGCGCCGGGGCGACCAGCGCCAGCCCCGGGTACGGCTCGCGGAGCCTGCCCAGTTGCAGCACGGTCAGCAGGTTCCGCACCGCCGACTCCGGCAGCGCACCGCCCCCGTCCGCCAGCAGCACCTGCGGCAGGGCCTCGACGCGCAGCCAGTCCGGGAACGCGGGCAGCTTCGCGGGCAGCGCCGCCTCCAGCGGATCCGCCGCCAGCAGCCCCGCGACCACCTCCGCGACCCGCTCGCCGTAGCGCTCGGCGACCGCCGCCGTCAGCACCTCCGCCCCCTGCCGGGCGGCCACCAGCCGCAGCGCGTGCTCGGCCGCGGCCCGCTCCCGACCGGCCTTGCCGACCGCCGCCGGAACCAGCAGCAGCGCCCCCGCCACCCCGTGCCGGGCGAACCACGAACGGGCCACCGGCTGAACGGACTTGAGCCGTACCAGGGCGTCCGCCATCACGCCCGCCACGGTCGCGTCCCGTACCGGCAGCAGCACCGGCGCGGTCTGGGCCGGATCGCTCAGCGCCGCGCCGTGCAACAACGTCAGCGCGGCGGTGCCGTACTTCGCCAGCACCGGCATCAGCGACTCGCCCGCACCCGCCAGGAGTTGGGGGTGCCAGGACTCCAGGTACGGGGCCATGACCTCGGCCGGGCCCTTCAGCAGGACCTGGCAGCGGTCCCAGAACGAGCCGCTGATCTCGGCCCGGTTCGCCTGCCTGGCCCAGTCGGTGTCCGGCGGGAACTCCCGGCGGTACCCGGACCCGTCCGCGAACTGCTCCAACTCTCCTTCCAGCCAATGCAGTTCCGGGGCGTCGTCGGCGCTGATGCCGGTCAGCACCACCGGGCCGCGAGCGGTGCGCCGGCGCTCCCACGGTGGGTCGGCCAGCAGCGCGGGCAGTCGCTCGGACGGGGCCTCGGGCAGCGGTTCCCGGGCGCCGTCCAACGACAGCACGAACGCGGCGCTCTCCACGTCCAGCCGGGGCAGGATCTCCGGCAGCCGCGAACGCAGCTTCGCCACGTGCCCGTTGAGCAACTGCCGGGCCGCCCGGCCGTCGGCGCCCGACCGCCGCGCGGCCGCCGCCAGCAGGCGCACCGCCCGCACCGGGTAGCGCTCCACCGCGGTCCGCAGCACCAGCCGGACGTGCTTGTCGGCGATCCGGTCGACCAGCCCGGCCATCGCCTCGTCGGTCGGGAACTCGGTCAGGTACTCGGCGTACCGGCGCATCGCCTCGCCCTCCACCTGCCAGTCCAGCGTGCCCGCCAACAGCCGCCCGGCGGTCGGCCCCGTCCCGTCGGTGAGGGTGGCCACCACCTGGGGATCCCAGTGCAGGTACGACCTGATGTCGGTCGCCCCGAACCGCTCCACCTGCTCCGCGCCGCCGAGCGCGCACAGCAGCAGCGTGCGCAGCACCGGACCGCCCCGCGGCCCGTACGCCGGAGCCTCGGCCAGGCACTCGTCCACCCAGTCCGTCCGCTCCGGCACCAGGTACGCGGTCACCGCCCGGCGCAGCGGCGTGGTGGTCCGCAGCTGCGCCAACTCCGCCACCACGGAAGCGTATTCGGGCCCGTCGGCAGCGGCCAGGGCCCGTCGGGCGACTGCCAGCAGCCGGAAGTGGTGTGCCATCGAGTGGTAGCCCGGAGCTTCCAGGTCCAGCGCGCTCACCCTGGCGCGCCACTGGTCCGGCAGCGCCCGGACGGTGTCCACCTCCAGGGACGCCAGGGCGGTCCGCACCGCCGTGCCCAGGCCGAAGCGTGCCCGCCAGCCCTCGAACTCCCGCTCCAGCCAGTCCCGCGGGCCCGGTCGCCAGACCATCGCGGTGACGGTCGCCAGACCCGCCGCGTCCGGCGCCCCGCCCAGGTACGCCCGGACGGCGGCCACCGGCCCCGGCTCGGACTCCGGGGCGGTCAGCACCCGTTCGATCGCCTCGCCCTGCTCGGCCACCCGCCGGGCCTCCAGCTCGGCCACCTCCGCCGCGTCCACCACCGGCCACCCCGCGGGCAGCGGCACTGGCACCCCGTCCCGGCGGCGCGGCACCACCCACCCGCGCCACTTCTCGGGCAGCGTGAAGGCGTCCTCGTCCGGGAGCGCGGCGGGCACGGCGGTCGCGGTGGGCCCGGCGGGCGCGGCGGGCGCGGCGGGGGCAACAGGCACGCCGGGCTCGGCGGCGCCCCCGCCCACCGCGGCGCCCCCGCCCACCGCGGCGCCCTCGCCCACCGCCAGGTACCCCTTGCGCTCCTTCTCCGCGACCAGCTTCGCCAGGTGCGCCCCGGCCGCCGCCGCATCGGCCAGCTCCTTGACCTGGAGCCGCCCCTCGGAGCCGATCCGCCCGTACCGCACCCGCACCGAGGCCCCCTCCGCCCCGGCCTCCCAGAACTTCGCCGAACCGCCGCCGACCAGCTCCCAGCGCCGCACTAGCCCCTCCAGGCCCACCGGTCGGCCACGAACCGGCCGACCACCTGGGGAGACCCTAGCCAGCGGCCAGGACAGGCGGCGGCGGGCACCCTCCGGCCCGCCCCGACGACCCTCCCGAACGGGCCCGGACCGGTCACCGCGAGCTGGTAGCTTTCGGGGCGGGCCGGCCCGTGGCAGAACTCCCGGGCCCGGTCGGGGAGACCGGGGAGGCAGAGGTGGCCGAGGTGCGGGTGCTCGCCGGGCGGTACCGCCTGGACGAGCTGATCGGGCGCGGCGGGATGGGCCAGGTCTGGCACGGCTGGGACGTCACGCTGCACCGCCGGGTCGCCGTCAAGCTGCTGCACGACGACCAGCCGCACGACCCCCGGGCGGCCGGGCGCTTCCTCAACGAGGCGCGGCTGTCCGCCGGTCTCGCGCACCCCGGGATCGTCACCGTCCACGACCTGGACCGGGAGCCGGACGGGACGGTCTACCTGGTGATGGAACTGCTCACCGGCACCGACCTCGCGGTCCGACTGCGCCGGGACGGGCCGCCGCCGGTCGCCGAGGCGCTGGACTGGATGCTGCAACTCTGCGACGCGCTCGCCTTCGCGCACACCGCCAAGGTCATCCACCGCGACCTGAAGCCCGCCAACCTGTTCCTCGCCCCGAACGGGAGGCTGAAGGTCCTCGACTTCGGCATCGCCAAGTACGCCGAGGGCTTCAGCGACTCGCACAGCCGGGTGATGGGCACCACGGCGTACATGCCGCCCGAGCGCTTCCACGGCCGCTCCGGCGACCACCGGGGCGACCTGTACTCGCTGGGCTGCGTGCTCTTCGAATTCCTCACCGGACGACCGCCGTTCGGCACCGGGGCACCCGCCGCCCTGATGATGCGCCACCTCACCGAACCGGCCCGCCCGGCCGGGCCGGAGGCTCCCGGGCCGGTCCCCCCGGAGCTCGACCGGCTGGTCCTCGACCTGCTCGCCAAGGAGCCCGGGGACCGGCCCCGCTCCGCCGCCGAGGTCACCGCGCGCCTCCGCCCGCTGTCCGCCGCCCCGGCCGCCCCGGTCCGCACCCCCACCGAGCGGGACGCGCCCCGACTCCGCACGCCCACCGCCCCCGTGACACTGCTTGACCCCCCGGCGCACCGCCCCGGGCCGGGGCAGGACGAGTACGCGGACCGGATCCGCTCCTCGGCCGCCGGCGGCCGACTGCCGCTACTGCTGAGGGAGTTGGCCCGTGGCGGGGCCGAGTACCGCAGCGACCCCTGGATCGCCGCCGCCGCCCGGGCCTGGCCCGCCGCCGAACTCGCCGCCCTGCTCGGCGCGTACGACACCGCCGGACGCGCCGACCTCGCCGACCGACTCGCCACACTCGCGGCGACACGGCGCGACCCCGCCGAACTCCCCGCCCTGTTCGCCGGAATGAGCGAAGCCGGGCAGCGCGACCGGCTCCACGCCCTGTCGGCCCGGTTCGGCACCACCCGCACCGAGCAGCCCGCGCCACCCGTCCCCGCCCCCGCGTCCGTACCCGCCTCCCGCCCCGGGCCGGTGTCCGGCTCCGGCCGGGTGCCGGGCGCCGACGCGGGGGAGACGGAGTACGCGGAGTGGATCCGTGCCCTGGACGCCGCCGGTCGACTCGCCGGGCCGGAGCGGGAGTTGGCGCACCTGATCCGCAGCCGGCAGTCCGACGCCTGGGTGGCGGCGGCGGCCCGGGCCTGGCCGGCGGAGCGGATCGGCGAGCTGCTCGCCCTGTACCAGAGCGGCGGTCGGAACGACCTGGCCAGCCGGATCGTCCGTAGCGTCCCGGAGCACCGCGACCCCACCGAACTCCCCGCCGTGCTCTCCGGGTTGCGTACCGCCGGGCAGGACCAACGGATCGTCATGCTGCTCAGCGCGGCCCGACGGCGCGGCGCCCGCTACGTCGGCGCGGCCCGGGCCGCCCTCGCCGTCGCCGGGGAGGGCCCGCTCGCCGAAGCCCTGGGCCGGACCCGGGAGATCGGCCGGCCCGACCCACTGGAGTCGGTGCTGTACCCGGACCTGTACCCGGCGGCGAAGCAACGCCCCGTGACCCCGGCCCCGACCCCGACCCCGGCCCCGGTGGCGAAGCAGCCCCGCGCTGCGGGCCGACTCGACCTCCCGGCGCAGGCCAAGGGGGCCCACCGCCCGGGGAAGGCCGAACAGGCCGACCGGATCAGCTCCTTGGCGGCGGAGGGCAGGCTTCCGGGCTTCCGGGAGATCGCGGACTTCCTCGGTGACGACGGCCTGGCATCCCCGGCCTGGGTGGACACGGTGGCCCGGACCTGGCCGGCGGAGCGGCTCGGCGAGCTGTTCGCCAAGTACGACCGGTCGGGGCAGGGCCGAGTCGCCGACAGGATCCTCCGGCACCTGCTGGTGCGCCGGGAGCCCGCCGAACTGCCCGCCCTGGTCGCCGGCCTGCGGGCGGCCCACCAGTACGAGCGGCTGTACGCGCTGCTCGACGGGGTCCGCGGGCAGCTCCCGGCGGACCGGGCCGCGCTGCTGGCCGCACTCGACGGGGCCGGGGAGCACACGATCACCGTCGCCCTGCGCACCGGCGGGGAACGGGCGTTGCGGGCGGCGGTGCAAGCGCCCGCAACGCAGCCCCGGACCCCCGCCGGGCGCGCCCCCGGCCAGGACGCCACGGAGGTGGAGTACGTGCGGTGGATCCGGAGCCGGCACGCTGCCGGTGAACTCCCGCCCCCCGAAAGGATGCTGGCCCGCCACGGCTACGGTTACGAGTCCGCCGCCTGGGCGAGCGCGGTGGCCCAGGCCTGGCCCGCGGAGCAACTCGCGGAGCTGCTCGCCGTCTACCGGCGGACGGGTCGGAGCCGTCTCGCCGGCAAGATCGCCCGCCGCTTCGTGGAGCAGCGCGGCGGCACCGACGAGCACGCCCTCGTCGTCAGGGCCCTGCGGCAAGCCGGACAGCACGTCCTGCTCGACATGATGCGGGCCGTGTACGAGGCCGGGCGGGGCAGCCGGATCGCCCCGGGAGCCGAACCCGGGTCCTTCACCGCCCGCCCGCCGATCACCGGGGACGAGATCCGGTAGCCCCGTAGCCCCCTAGGGCTCGTATTCTGTTGTGATCATTCTGGGAAGTTGCCCTCGCGGCGCGGCCTGATCCGGTAGACCGTGTTCCGTGACGCGAGTGCAACTTT